>JBLHOI010000106.1:0-6857 GCA_047621375.1 Glaciecola sp. | reverse complement strand
CTCGCTGCAAAACAAGAAATTGAAAAACTAGCACTAACGTATGCGGATAGCGGGCAGCAAGTCGATGAAAAAATAGTAGCTGCCGGGATGGTTGATCAATCTCGATTCACTGTATTTCAATTTGTCGATGACTTACTAGCTGGTGACATTCAAAAAGCGATTAAAATCTTATACCGTTTAGAAAGCGAAGGCGTCGAGCCTAATATCATCCTATGGAATTTGATAAAAGAAGCACAAACATTATCTGAGTGCCAAGCGATGCAAAGTATAGAAGGTAGTATTAATTTTAGTAAATTACGCATATGGCAAAATAAGCAAGCGTTGTACCAGACTGCATTAAGCCGACTTGCAACTGAGCACATCAGCTTAATGAACACTCATTTGCAACAAGCCGACCTAATATTGAAAAGTGAAACAACCGCAAGACCCTATATTCTATTAAGTCATCTGGCATTGTTGTTTTTACCAGCACCCCTGCAAAATCTACCTTTAAATTAGATTATGACGAATTCGCAACCGATTACACTTTTTGGTGGAACATTTAATCCACCACATTGGGGTCATATTAACCCGTTGAAACAGGCGATGGAAGCGCTTGATATTGCCACTATTGGCTTGCTTCCCTGTCATATTCCGCCGCATAAAAAAACACTAAATATCAGTAATGAACATAGACTAGCGATGCTTAAAATCGTCTGCAGGCTAGAGCCATCAATGTATGTAGAAAATATAGAACTAGAAAGTAATGATGTAAGCTTCACCATTAACACCTTAAAAAAGCTAAAAAAAAATCATCATCAATCGATATTCTTTGTTATGGGTTCAGACTCATTCCAATCACTAAAAACGTGGTACCAATGGCAGGATATTTTGCAGCTTTGTAATATTATTGTATTGAATAGAAACAACCAACCGTTAAAAATATTGAAGGAAGTGTCGCAATATATTTCATGTGGACCCCATCATGCGGTATCCTTAGCAGATAAAAGGGAATTATCAACAAATAACGGACTTGTTGTGTCTTGCCATTTTCCGACTGTACCAGTTTCTTCGACTCTAATTAGAGAAAAACTAGAAAAAAAGGACTACCGACAGTTGGAAACGGGTGAATTATTGCCTTTAGAAGTGTTTAGATATATAAAACAACATCAATTATACGAACAAAACAAATCATAGGAATAACATTGAATCAAAGTGAATTCGTTCAATTTGTCATAGACAAACTTGAAGACATGAAAGCCAGAGACATTGTACAAGTAAATGTTGAAGGAAAATCAACCGTTACCGACATGCTAATAGTATGCTCAGGAAACTCCAAAAAACATGTTTCATCAATCGCGGAGAACCTAGTCGTTGAAATGAAATCAGCAGACATACCGCCATTGAGTGTTGAGGGTAGAGAAACAGGCGAATGGGTGCTAGTCGATTTAGGTAACGTTGTTGTGCATGTAATGCAAGACGAAACCCGCGGCTTTTATCAGTTAGAGAAGCTTTGGCAATAGCCTTAAACGTCAGTTTTTTAGTTTTGGTGTCCTAAAAATGCGAATACAAGTTATCGCGGTCGGGAACAAAATGCCTAAATGGGTTGTCGAAGGTACTCACGAGTACGTTCGACGATTTCCTGCGGATTGCCAATTGTATTTCACGGAAGTTGCGCCGGGTAAAAGAGGCAAAAATGCTGATGTAAAACGCATCCTTTTTGATGAGGGGCAACGCTGTTTGCAGCTAGTCCCGAAAGGAAACAAAATTGTCACACTTGAAGTATTAGGGCAAAGCTGGTGTACGCAGAAACTCGCTGAACAGTTAGATAAATGGAAAATGGATGGACGCGATATTAGTCTCATAATTGGTGGTCCAGAAGGGCTGTCAGAAGAGTGCCAACAAGCGTCTGAACAAAAGTGGTCACTGTCAAAATTGACATTACCCCACCCTATGGTCAGAGTCATTGTTGCTGAAAGTATCTATCGAGCATGGTCAGTAACTCAAAATCATCCATACCATCGAGAATAAGCCGGTTGTAGAGTAAGAATAGTTTATGCCACCAAAGCGACAAACGATAAGAGATCACTCAGCAGAAGCTAATCTGGTTGCCAGACGCACCTTTGTTTCCATCATATTTGTTTGCGTTCTCATGGGTATTATTATTGCTAACTTGTATCAGTTGCAAGTTACCCAGCATGAAGACTATCAAACACGTTCAAATGGCAATCGAATTAAGGTCTTACCTGTAGCGCCAAATCGCGGTCTTATTTACGATCGAAATGGTCAGATACTCGCGGAAAACAGACCTGTGTTTAGTCTCGAAATAACGCCCGAAAAAGTTGACAACCTCGATGATACAATCGAACAGTTGTCTGCACTTTTGTCGCTTACTGGCGATGAAATCAAAGAATTTAAAAGTAGCATTAAACGCCAAAGGCGCTTTAAGCCAGTATCTATAAGGAACCAGCTTTCACATAACGATGTGGCTCTTTTCTCTGCTCGACAACACCAGTTTCCGGGAGTCAGTATTGAGGCTCGATTATCCAGACATTACCCCTTCAAAGACGCGTTAACTCATGTGCTTGGCTATATCGCCAAAATAAATAAAAGAGAGTTGGCTAATCTTGAAGAAAATGGACAAATTGCAAACTATGCTGCGACGCATGATATGGGTAAGCAAGGGGTGGAAAAATTTCATGAACGAACACTTCACGGCGAAGTTGGTTATCAGCAAGTTGAAGTTAATAATCAGGGTCGAATTATTCGAGTACTAAGCTTTGAGCCGCCTTTGCCTGGTCGAGATATTGTCCTTAACATCGATATTAACTTGCAGAAAAAAGCGCAAGACGTCTTAGCTGGAAGAAGAGGTTCTGTTGTCATAACCAGTCCTGTGGATGGAGGTGTTTTAGCCCTTTATAGTAGCCCTAGCTACGACCCCAATTTGTTTGTGCACGGCATAAGTCAAAAAGAATATAATAAACTCCTCGCCTCAAAAAATAGCCCACTACTCAATAGAGCAACCCAGGGACGTTATCCGCCTGCGTCGACTATTAAACCGCTGTTAGCTCTAGTCGGTCTCGAGGACGGTGTAATTGATGAGACAACTGAAATACTCGATCGTGGCACCTATCGGCTGGATAACGTAGATCATGTTTGGCGTGATTGGAAAAAGTATGGTCATGGGACTGTCAATGTTACTAAATCGATTGAAGTCTCTTGTGATATTTTTTATTACGATTTAGCCTATAAGTTGGGTATAGATCGAATCAGCAGTTCTATGCAATTATTCGGCTTTGGTGAACTCTCAGGCATCGATTTATTAGAAGAGTCCAGTGCTAACATGCCGAGTAGAGGCTGGAAAAGAGCTCGATTTAATGAGCCATGGTATATTGGCGACACGATCCCCGTTGGAATCGGTCAAAGTTACTGGAACGCAACTCCGTTGCAATTGGCACAATCATTGAATTTTTTAATTAACAAAGGCCAACGCCACACTCCTCGCATAATCAAAGGCTACATGGTTGAAGGAGCAATAGATGTCCTACCTATTGAGACACAGTCCCCTATTCCCATTGTAAATGAACATAATTGGGATATTGTGCTCGATGCGTTATACGGCACGGTGAATCGTAATCATGGTACTGCGCATAGTGCATTTAGAAATACTGATTATATTTCAGCGGGGAAAACGGGAACGGCACAGCTTTTTTCAGTAGCTCAAGATGCCGAGTACGAAGAAGAAAATGTGGCGGCTAGATTGAAAGACAATGCCATGTATGTTGGTTATGCTCCCTATGCCAACCCTGAAATTAGTATTTCAGTGGTGATCGAGAATGCCGGTGGTGGTAGCTCAAATGCTGCGCCCGCAGCAAGGACAGTAATGGATTACTACTTCAGTGAAATAAAGCCTAAAGGCATTACTTTAAAAATCCATAATAATAATGCCGCTATGACTGATAACGCGCAAGCATCGTCAAACACCGCAGAAACAATTACAAGAGAGACGAGCGGTGGCTGAAGCTAAATTCACAACGATAAAAACGACGATGTTAGAACGTCTTCATATTGATGGTTTTTTATTATTCGCGCTAATATGCCTAATGAGTATCGGGCTGGTGACAATTTATAGCTCTGGCGGACAAGATTGGGATTTGGTCAACAGGCAACTGACTCGTTTAGGAATTGCTTTGATCGTGATGTTTATTTTGGCGCAAATTCCACCGATGGCTTACCGGCGGTTAGCTGTCTATTTTTATAGTTTTGGGCTGATCATGTTAATTCTCGTCTTAGTAGTTGGTGTCGTTGGTAAAGGTGCACAGCGCTGGCTAGATTTAGGATTAATTCGTTTTCAACCATCGGAGGTAATGAAACTGGCCGTGCCTCTAATGGTAGCTTGGTACATTAGTAAGTTTAATTTACCCCCGCCCTCTCGTCATATCGCGATTGGCTTTATAATTGTTTTTATTCCTACTATTCTTATTGCGAAACAACCTGATTTAGGTACCAGCCTATTAGTTGCTAGTTCGGGTATATTTGCACTATTTTTGTCTGGAATGACTTGGCGGTTAATCGGTTTCATCATTGCATTAGGCGGAGCTTTTGCACCCATAATGTGGTTTTTCCTGATGCAGGGCTATCAAAAACAGCGAGTTCTTACTTTTTTAAATCCAGAAAGTGACCCTCTTGGCTCTGGCTATCATATAATTCAGTCAAAAATTGCTATTGGTTCAGGGGGTGTTAGCGGCAAGGGATGGTTGCAAGGCACTCAATCACAGCTCGAGTTTTTACCGGAAAGGCATACCGACTTTATTTTCGCCGTTTTTAGTGAGGAATTTGGGCTGATTGGTGTTATCGGCTTATTATTCGTATACATGTGTATTATTATTCGCGGCTTGATAATTACAAATAACGCTCAAGACGCGTTTAGCAAATTACTCGCAGGTAGTTTAACACTGACGTTTTTTGTCTATGTGTTTGTTAACATGGGTATGGTTTCTGGTCTGCTACCTGTTGTTGGGGTTCCCCTCCCATTGGTTAGTTATGGGGGTACATCGATGGTGACGTTGTTGGCTGCTTTTGGTATTCTGATGTCTATTAGTACGCAGAAGCGAATGATGTCGCGATAAAACAATAATAATAATGAAAGTGGCAATGGAATGAATAAGCTAAATAATTACATAATACTCATAGTGACTATTGCCTGGTTAAGTGCCTGTAGTGTCAACAATAGCCGATATTCACATAAACAAGATAGTGCACCTGAATATCATTACGGTGAACTTGAGCTTGTCGATGCAACTCCAAGATTTGAATTATACGCGCCAGCTAATTTTCGCCCTTACACAGTGCTTGGCAAATATTATACGCCTATGCTCTCAGCTAGAGGTTTTGAGGAATACGGTCAAGCTTCATGGTATGGACAGAAGTTTCATGGCCATTTAACCTCCAATGGTGAAATATACGATATGTTTTCCATGACAGCGGCGCACAAAACCTTACCTCTGCCGTCATTTGTTAAAGTCACTAACCTAGATAATCAAAAAGTAACTATTGTAAGGGTAAACGACAGAGGTCCATTTCATCCGGGTCGAATCATCGATTTATCTTACGCCGCAGCGAAAAAATTGGATGTTTTGTCTACTGGGGTCGCCAATGTAAAAGTTGAAGTAGTGCATATTGACGAAGATGGGGTCATGACCGTTGGAGCAGGTAACCCGCAGAAGCCAGAAGTGCCACCATCCTTAGTTCAGCCTGACAACTCACCCTTAATGATAGCTAGGTCTGCTACAAAAACGACGTTGGAAGACAGAGTAGAACTCGAATCTGCATCACCACCTATTTCTCGCGCTTTGGCGGCAGCTGTAGCAAATGACAAAAAACAAAATCAAATATTCGTCCAAGTAGGCGCTTTTTCTAATCCAGAAGCGGTACTTGAATTATCGGCTGGTTTAGCTCGATTATATCAAGTTCCCGCGGACGCTCCTTTAATTGATAATATTTATAGACTGAGGCTTGGACCGTTAAAAAATGAACAAAAGGCTGAAAAGTTAATCCAAGCATTGAAGAGTATCGGTTTCGACAGTGCTTTTGCACTAATATCACCCGCCGATTAGTCAAATTAACAAACACGTTTTAATATAAGTCCACAATTGTGGATGGCTAAAACGGTAAACGAAAAATAAGTAAAAGAATCGGCTGAATGACTAGCGGTTCATAGGTGGATTGATATAAAATCCACATTCAATAGATCACGTGACTGCATGCCCATTAAGAAAGCACCTCGAGAAGCCGTATATTTCGGTGAAATGGATTCGAAGGTTGATGCACGGTGATAAAACCTCAAAAGAATGGCTGAATAAATGCGTTTAAAAATAGTTTCCACATTACTCCTTGCTGCTTCTTGCTTTTTAGCAACTGCGGCTGTCGTTATCCCCCCTCCTCCGAACGTTTCGGCAGGCGGCTTTCTGCTGGTAGACCATAATACGGGCCATATTATTGCAGAAAAAAACATCGATATGCGACTTGCACCGGCCAGTTTGACCAAAATCATGACCATTTATGTCATTGGAAAAGAAATTAAAGCAGGCAATATTAGTTTAACCGATATAGTCACAATATCTGAAAATGCATGGGCAAAAAACTTCCCTGATTCATCAAAAATGTTTATCGAAGTCGGCACTCAAGTCTCGGTTGAAGACCTCTTAATGGGCATTGTAGTGCAATCAGGTAACGATGCATGTGTTGCCATGGCTGAGCATATTGCAGGTAGCGAGCAAGCATTTGCTAGCATGATGAATGCACATGCTCAAAACCTCGGCATGACCGCAAGTAACTTTGTCAACAGCCACGGTTTGCACGACGCAGAACATTACACA
>JBLHOI010000105.1:0-6861 GCA_047621375.1 Glaciecola sp. | reverse complement strand
TAATCCCCATTATTATTCGAGGGAAAGCCGAGGATAGATATGACATCAGTCGTATCTACGATATCAACGTCTATGCTGCTTCCAGAAACGTAAACGTGCCATTAGAACAAGTGGCGGACATCAGCTTTAGTCCGCAATATGCAAGAATAGCGCGCGAAAACTTATTCAGAACGGTTACCATTGAAGCTAAAAATTTAAATATGACAGCTGAAGATATGGCGCCGATTTTAGAACCTGAACTTAATAAACTCAGGGCTAAGCTCCCGCCCGCTCACCGCATTGAATTTGATGGTGTG
The DNA here is from genome assembly GCA_047621375.1 of Glaciecola sp. Taxonomy (GTDB): domain Bacteria; phylum Pseudomonadota; class Gammaproteobacteria; order Enterobacterales; family Alteromonadaceae; genus Glaciecola. The sequence goes on along the minus strand of JBLHOI010000105.1, from coordinate 6,565 downwards.
GTAAAAGATTCGAAAGAATCTCAAGCATCACTTAACGCTAATTTGCCACTATGCTTAGCAGTCGTAATGCTCGTATTAATAGCTCAGTTCAATTCCTTACGTCGTGCCAGCATTGTTATTCTGACCGTTCCTCTTATTTTAATAGGTGCGACTGTTGGCCTACTAATTGTGCAAGCAAACTTTGGGTTTATGGTCATTTTAGGTTTATATGCATTGGCGGGAATTATTGTTAACAACGCCATTGTATTGATCGATAGAATAGATATAGAACGTCAGGAAATTGAGGACCAATACGAAGCATTAGTCCAAGCATGCCTACGCAGGTTACGTCCTATCGTGATGTCTACAGTGACAACCATTCTGGGCCTATTACCTTTAATTATTAGTCAAGACGCTCTGTTTTTTGGAATGGCCAGTGCATTGGCGTTCGGCTTGGGCATTGGCACATTGTTAACTTTGGGTGTTGTGCCTGTTCTTTACAGTCTATTCTTCAATATCAAAAAAGGGGCTGTGCTAAAATAGCAGCTACGATAGCAGCATTGGCGTCAGGAAAGTCAATATCATTGAGCTCGCCAATGTCTGCCCAGCGATGGATCTGCCCCTCTTTTCCAAAGGGTTCACCACTGAACTTTTGCACTAGCAAAACGGACAATAGAACACGTTTTTCGGCATATTCGTGAGCGATTTCAATCAGTGCAGATGACGCTGTAATGCAAATACCTATTTCTTCCTGAAGTTCTCGGTCGAGGGCCTCTTCAACAGATTCTCCAGCTTCTACTTTCCCCCCTGGAAACTCCCACTTACCCCCTTGATGTTGATGCTCAGCGCGTTTACATATAAAAAAAGTATTATCCCTTCTAACGACACCTACAGCTACATGAACTTGTTTCATTACTACCGCCTAATACAAAAAAACAGCCTTCAATGATTAGCTTGAAAGGCTGTTTTAAAAATAATCCAATGTCAGTTAGGGTTGTTAAGACAGCTTACCGTGGCATTGTTTATACTTTTTACCAGAGCCACAAGGGCATGCGTCATTGCGACCTACTTTAGGCCCTGAACGCTGAACAGATGCTGGCTTTTCTTGAACATCAGGTTCTGTCACCGACTTATGTTCAAACTTCTTTTCAACTTCAGCAGCGCGGCGCTGCTCATCTACCGCTTCAACGTCAGACTGTTGTTGCACTTGTACCCGACTTAAAATGCTTATTACATCAACTTTCAATGTATCTAGCATTTGTGAAAATAACTCGAAAGACTCACGTTTGTATTCTTGCTTCGGATTTTTTTGAGCGTAGCCACGCAGATGAATGCCTTGGCGTAAATGATCCATTGCAGCCAAATGTTCTTTCCATAAGCTATCCACACTTTGCAGCATGACTGCTTTCTCAAAGTTACGAATAACATCTGCACCTACCGTCTTTTCCTTTAACTCATAGGCTTTTACGACTTCTTCATAGATGCGTTCTCGAACCGTTTCTTCAAATAATTTATCGTCATTATCAAGCCATTCTTGCACTGGTAACTCGAGCGCAAAGTCACTTTTAAGACGTTCTTCTAAACTTTTAACATCCCACATTTCGTCGAGTGATTGTGGTGGTATATATTGGTTAATAACCTCTGTTACCACATCTTTCCTGATATTAGCGATCATTGAGCCGATGTTACCATCGTCTAATAATTGATTTCGTTGCTCATAAATAACACCGCGTTGGTCATTCGCTACATCGTCATATTCAAGTAATGATTTACGAATATCGAAGTTGCGACCTTCCACTTTACGTTGTGCATTTTCAATAGCGCGCGATACCCAAGGGTGTTCAATTGATTCACCTTTTTCCATCCCTAAACGCTTCATCATATTGCCCATTTTCTCAGAGGCAAAGATACGCATTAAGGCGTCATCCAGTGACAAATAAAAACGTGAGGAACCGGCATCGCCCTGACGACCAGACCGCCCGCGCAGCTGATTATCAATTCGGCGCGACTCGTGGCGCTCAGTACCAATAATATGCAGACCACCCGATGCTAATACAACGTCATGACGTTTTTGCCACTCTGCTTTCAAATTGTCGAGTTGTTTCTGTGTTGGATCTTTTAATTTCTCAACCTCAGCTTGCAAATTGCCACCCAGCACAATATCAGTACCGCGGCCGGCCATGTTAGTTGCAATAGTTACTTGCCCTGGCATACCCGCATTTGCAACGATATCTGCCTCATGTTCATGGAATTTTGCGTTAAGTACTTTATGCTCAATTTTTGCCTTCTTTAATATTGTAGAAAGCAATTCAGAATTTTCAATTGATACCGTACCAACAAGCGTTGGTTGACCCCGTTTAACGCAACCCAGAATATCTTCCACAATGGCATCATACTTTTCTTCGGTCGTTAGGTATATTTTATCTGCTCTATCATCACGAACCATTGGTTGGTTAGTCGGGATAACGACGGTCTCTAAACCATAAATAGATTGAAACTCAAATGCTTCAGTATCAGCAGTACCCGTCATACCGGATAGCTTATCGTAAATCCGGAAGTAGTTTTGGAATGTAATTGACGCTAATGTTTGGTTTTCATTTTGGATTTTAACACCTTCTTTCGCTTCAATCGCCTGATGTAAACCTTCAGACCAACGACGCCCCTCCATTGTTCGACCCGTATGTTCATCGACAATAATGATGTCATCGCCTTTAACAATGTAATCAACATCTTTAGAAAATAGCTTGTGTGCACGTAATGCAGCATTAACATGGTGTAACAACGAAATATTAGCAGCTGCAAAAAGAGACTCTTCTTGACCCAATATACCGTATTTTTGTAATAGTTCTTCAACGAAAATTTGACCTGTCTCGGTCAGATGGATTTGTTTACCTTTCTCATCGATAGTGTAATGACCATCACCGATATTGTCTTCTTCATCTTCTTTTTCCTGTTGTTGTAACTCAGGAATAATAAGATTAATTTTTCGATATGCCTCGGAACTATCTTCAGCCGCACCAGAAATGATGAGAGGTGTTCTAGCTTCATCAATAAGAATCGAGTCGACCTCATCGATCACCGCAAAATGCAATCCACGTTGCACCCTATCTTGAGGACTAAACGCCATATTATCGCGAAGGTAATCAAAACCAAATTCGTTATTAGTCCCGTAAGTAATATCTGCCTGATAAGCTGTATTTTTTTCAGCGGCACTTAAACCTGGAATGTTACAACCGACGGTTAAGCCTAAAAATTCAAAAAGCGGTCTACTCCAATCTGCGTCTCGTTTAGCTAGATAGTCATTCACAGTAATAACATGAACACCATCGCCAGATATTGCATTCAAATAAGAGGGCAATGTTGAGGTGAGCGTTTTACCCTCACCTGTGCGCATTTCAGCAATTTTACCTTGATGTAAAACTAAGCCGCCTTTCATTTGCGCATCAAAGTGTCGCATGCCGTAAACACGTTTACTTGCCTCTCGCACCACTGCAAAGGCCTCAGCAGCAACATCATCCGTCGACTCGCCTTTCTCTAGGCGCTCCTTGAATGCCGCAGTTTTACTTTTTAATTCATTGTCGGATAGCTCTTCGAATGCTTTCTCGTATCCGTTAATAACAACAACTGTTTTTTTCAAATTTTTTAGTAAACGGTCGTTACGACTGCCAAATACTTTTTTTAAGGTGCCTGCAAACATGCTATTTGATTTTCCAAAAATGACTAAAATAAAACGCATAACATAATAATTATGTGGCGCATGAACTACATGTACTCGACAATCTTAGCACATGACTGAGCTATTATTAATGAGTCAGAGGCTTTATTAGACCTGATAAAACTGAAAATCAGTCATTTCAGCGATAGATGAATGGTAGTGGATCAATCTGTTGACCGTTTTTTAGAACTTCATAGTGCACGTGAGCACCTGTTGAACGACCAGTATTACCGAGAAAGGCGATATCCTGACCTTTAGTGACAACGTCGCCCACTGCAACGATTAACTCAGCGTTGTGACCGTATCTTGTTCTTAAACCGTTTCCGTGATCAATTTCAACTAAGTTTCCATATCCATATCTGCTGCCCGACCAAGTCACAACACCAGCACCTGTCGCAATAACATCTTCACCTTCTTTGCCTGCGAAGTCTATGCCTTTATGCATAGATGGGCGACCAGTGAATGGGTCTTTGCGAACACCGTAATAAGATGACAACCAGCCTTTGCCGACCGGTCGTCCCGCTAACTCACTCTGTCTTTCTATATTGAGGCCCATCATCAGGGATTCAAGAGCGGTGAGCTGCTGAATTTTAAAATCCAGCGTCTCAGCCATTTTGTTTATTTGATTTGTTAAAGAAGATTCTGTTAAGTCAAGTGTTTGCATTTGGTCACTTAACGTAAAGTCTTCTTTGTTAAGACCGGCGCTTTCAGCCATGATTGTTGTAAGCAACTCCATTTTATTAATTCGATTTTGCATAATTGCCAACTGGTTCACAATGCCACCAACTTGCTCTAGGGTGTTTGTTTTTAGTTGGTCAACTAATTTAGCTTGTTGCTCTAGTCCTGTTTTTACAACATTAACACGAACGTGATTTTCGTAGACAGATTCGGTGGAGCGGCTAGAGATAAGGAAGACAATCGATGCTATTACAGACACGCTTAACAATTTTCGAGCGGATATTCGCTTGACAAATCTGCGATTTTTGCCTTTGTAAAGTATCGTAAAACTCATCATTATCCTATTTTAGTTGCGGTTTACTTTATTTGACGTCGCCAAACGACAATTTGTTAGGCCTATACTTATAGTCTACCCCTCTTATCGACGCAAGGAAACATTTAGTAAATGCACTTGCATATTCATTCTGATACCCAAAAGTGAGTTAACGCAATTACCCGGCCAAATATGAGGATACAAGAGACAGACTAAAATGCTAAGGAAGGTTCAATATAACGAATAGGTAATCTGTCTTCGTTTTCGAACTCGACATATTCCCATGCAGTGACGTCATCAAGTATTGCGTTTAATAATTTATTATTTAAAGCATGACCTGTCTTATAAGCAACAAGTTCACCAATAAGACTGTGCCCACCTAAATAGAGATCACCAACGGCGTCCAATATTTTGTGCTTTAGGAATTCGTCGCTGCAGCGCAAACCTTCGGGGTTTAACACTCGATATTCGTCTAAAGCAACCGCATTATCCATACTGCCACCTAAGGCTAAATTCATAGAATTCATGAACTCTAAATCTTTCATGAAGCCGAATGTTCTAGCACGACTTACTTCATCAACATAAGAGTCAACTGAAAAGTCTAATACGACTTTTTGTCTGCTCGCTGCTATTGCTGGATGCTCAAAGTCAATTTCAAAATTCACCTTAAATCCGTCGTGTGGCCTGAACTCAGCCCACTTGTCGCCATCTTCAACACGCACTGTTTTAATTATTTTGATGAATTTTTTAGGGGCATCTAGTTCTTGTACGCCGGCAGTTTGAAGCAAAAAGATAAACGGGGAAGCACTACCATCCATAATAGGCAGTTCGTGACTGTCTACTTCAACGATAATATTATCGATACCAAGCCCAGACAACGCAGAGGCTAAATGCTCTACGGTATGTATCGAATGACCATCGGCGTTAGTAATACACGTGCATAGCATCGTGTCTCCAACGGCATTGGCCTTGGCTTGAATGTCTGCGTGCGGGGTTAAATCAACGCGACGAAAAACAATGCCTGTATTCGCAAGCGCAGGCCGCAGAGTCATAGTGACCTTGCGTCCTTTGTGCAAACCGATACCTGTTTCTTTAACCGATTCTTTAATAGTACGTTGTTTTATCATTTTGTTTTATTCACCAAACAGAAAAACGGCAAATATTATATTACCCAAGCAATTAATTGTCAAAGAGTTACAATATTTCAAGCTTTTTTTTCAAAAAAAAGACTGCTCAGACCACTACAACTAAACGCTAGCCTAGCTATCGTCATTTGTCCTAATCTGCCTGCTTTCTCAAGAACGCTGGAATATCAAGGTATTCTAATTCATTGCTTGGTTGTGGCGCTTCGTCGTCTAACTTAAGAGCCTGATTACCATCAGTGCCGCCAGTCGATCTAGGCTCTCTCGAACTAGTACCGTAGTCTCTGCCCATAGTGACTCGAGCATTGTCATTTACCAAGCTAATATCAGGCTTACGTTCTGCGCCAATACCAGTTGCAACAACAGTGACACGAACTTCGTCAGTCAGTTCTGGATCGATAACCGTACCGACCACCACTGTTGCATTTTCAGATGCAAACGCTTTGACCGCGTTACCGATGATTTCGTACTCATCGATAGCAAAATCTAAGCCTGCGGTAATGTTAACGAGTATACCGCGAGCGCCTGACAAGTCTATGTCTTCGAGAAGAGGACAAGCGATTGCAGCTTCAGCAGCTTCTTCAGCTCTATCTTCACCGCGACCAACACCGGTTCCCATCATTGCTGTACCCATTTCTGACATAACCGTTTTAACATCGGCAAAATCGACATTTATCAAACCTGGGCGGGTAATGAGTTCAGCAATACCTTGAACAGCACCACGCAATACATCATTTG
>JBLHOI010000104.1:0-6906 GCA_047621375.1 Glaciecola sp. | reverse complement strand
TAGCCCCGCCCATTGCGCCAATTCCTTTGTACATAGACACATAGACTGAATCAAATAAATCACTAATGTCTGCCACCGATTTTTGATAAGCACAAGCTGATTCCCATAAGCGGGCGCCATCCATATGAAAATGAATTTGTTCAGCTTTACACCAATAACTCATTGTTTCTAAGTGCTTCCATGGGGTCAGCTTAAAACCTGCACGACGAATTGGTAGCTCAATTGAAACGGTCGCAAACTTTTCTTCGATTGCTTGAATATCGTTGATATCAAAAGGACGATCGCAACTTCCGATAGAAATACCATTTAATCCCATGACGGCTTGATAAGCGTCATCTTCATCCAAAACCATGTGTGACATCGAATGTAGCACAACATTGTTATTGTTCCGCTGCTCAGCGGATACCTTCAGAGCACATAGTTGAGCAATCGTACCTTTTGGGAAAAATAAACTTGCTGGTTTGTTTAGAAGAGTAGCAACTCGCTTTTCAAGCTCGACGACTCTGCCCTGCTGGCTGTAAATATCGATCGGGCCATTAACATATTTAGATGCTTGTAATCGAGTTAACCAGTCTTCTTGTGAGTAGATTGGCATTCCAAGTCTTCTCATTTTTTCTCCTAATGGACATATAGTTTACAGCAGTCTTTTGTTTAAAAATGATGTGAATACATTGGGTATTCACATCATTTTATTTCATTGTACGAATATAAAATCGTCGTTGTTTTAGTAGGCTAAAATGATCATGCCACTGCAAACAAACCCTTCTTGAAATAGTAAAGGATAAAAACGTATCAGAAAAGCGCACACATAAGATAATAGTTTTAGGTTATAATTGGGAACTGAGCAATATCAGCATTGATAGATTGAGTACATATATATGAATCGTCGCAAAAAAAGTAATCAGATTTTAAAAGCACGCGCCAAAAAGGCAAACATTAAATTAGCTGGCAACAGTAAGCCCAAGTATATTAGCAAAGCCGATAGAGACATATTAACCATTGAATCCACTGAAGACACAAACTCGGTATCTGAGACCTCATCCTAAGACCTAATTTCTATCAACCTTGAACTTGAGAACAAGTTGACAGCGCCACTTTATTCCCTTAAGTTCTCCGGCGAACCAATTAGTGAATGTTCGTTTTAAGTAAAATCTTCGCACAACTCTTATATAACCTTCTGAATAAAGATATTTTTTTGTATGTTTTATAAAAAGAAAGTAATTATCAGAAAACATCAGAAAAAATAATAGTAGGAATGACACCATGAAAACCCAAAAGACGACCATAGCTACCGCTATGGCATTAGTATTTTCAGGCATATCGATCGCTGGACATGCTATGGCACAAGAAACAACAGCACAAAAAGTTAATGTTGAAAAAATCGCGGTGCTAGGTACACGTGGTGCACCTAGAACTATAACTGATTCACCAGTGGCAATTGATGTGTTCTCAGGTGAGGAATTTACCGCAAATGGTAACACGGCAGATATAACCGATAATCTTAAATCATTAGTGCCATCGTTTACTGCAACACCTGCTACGGGTGATGGCAGCGCATTTATCCGTCCTACGTCATTACGTGGAATGGCACCTGACCAAACTCTTGTTTTAGTCAATGGTAAACGTCGCCATCGCTCGTCTTTGGTTCAGTTTTTTGCACCTGCAGCCGGAAATGGTGCGCATGGCGTAGATATTGGAATGATCCCAAGTATCGCGCTTAAGAGCGTTGAAGTGTTGCGCGATGGTGCCGCTGCGCAATATGGTTCTGATGCTATTGCTGGCGTCATGAATTTCCAGCTTAAAGATGCTAGCGAAGGTGGTAGTGTTGTTGGTCAATATGGCGAATTTTTTGAAGGTGAACAAAGCTGGATAGTAGGTGCTAATGCTGGTTTTGCATTAGGCACTGAAGGTTTTTTTAATATCAGTTTTGAGACTAATGATAATGAAGCCCTTTCTCGTGGTCTGCAGCGACCTGATGCACAACAACTGATTGATGATGGTGTTCAAGGCGTGGGTTCTGACTCTCCTTTTGGCGATGAGCCTTTCGTTCAATCTTGGGGCCGACCTGAAACTAGCGGAACACGAATGGCTTTCAACTCTGCATATGCAGTTGGCGATTTGGGTGAGCTATACATGCACGGCGGTTATGCTGACACCGATGGTCGTTATCGCTTTTTCTACCGTGATCCTGGTCACAGTACGTTAAATGTACCTGATAATGAAGTGACAACACTTCCTGCGGGCTATACCCCTTTTCTCGATGGTGCACAGAAAGACACAAGTGTTGTTGCTGGTTTGAAAGGTGAGACTAGTTCTGATCTGAGGTATGACTTAAGTGTTGGTTTTGGTAAAAATGAACTAGCCTACTATTTGAATAATACAGTGAATACTGGTCTTGTAAATAATGGTCAGCCGGGTCAACGTGATTTTGATATGGGTGGTTATGAGCAAGAAGAACTAAACTTTAATGCTGACTTCTCTATTCCTTTAGCCGACGATGTTTTCCTTGGTTTTGGTGCTGAATGGCGCGAAGAAACATTCACTACTGTAGCGGGTGAAGCTGCGGCGCTAGTTGGCGCAGGTCCAAGTGGAATGACTGCGGTAACACCAGCGGATGCTGGCAAATTTAGTCGTGACAATATTGCCTTATATGTCGATGCAGAATACGACATATCAGACGATTTATTGTTACAAGGTGCTCTTAGATACGAAGACTTCTCAGATTTTGGCGGTACGGTCAACGGGAAAATAGCAAGTCGCTATAACATGACAGACGATTTTGTTATTCGCGGTGCTGTATCGACAGGCTTCCATGCGCCAACTCCGGGCCAAGCAAATGTAACTACTATTATTACAACCTTTGATGGCTCAACTGGCGCGCAGGTTGAGGAAGGTTTAGTGAGAACTGATAATCCTCAAGCTATCGCAAACGGTGCAAAAGAACTGAAAGAAGAAGAGTCAGTTAGTCTTAGTTTAGGATTTACATACAGCGGCTTCGACAACGGTAACTTAGCCGTTGATTTATATAAAACTGATGTGGATGATCGTATTTATCGCACAGGGGATATAAGAGTTTCTTCAGGTGGCACTGTGTCATTCTTTACCAATGCACTAGATGTAGAACATCAAGGTCTTGATATTGTCTACACAACTTCGGTTGACTGGAGTGATGCAGCTAAGAGCAAGTTTACATTTGCCTATAACTACAACAAAATTGACGTGGTAGGTCAAGCAAATGTAAATGGCATTCAACCAGTTAGTGATGACTCAGTAGAAGATATTGAAAATAACTATCCTGAAAACCGTTTTGTAGCGACAGCTGTTACTGATTTTGATGAAAACTATCAGATTATGTTACGGGCTAACTTTTACGGTGAGCACTATGACGAGCGCGGAACAATCAATGACTCGTCATCTCCATCCGCGTTAACAGGTTCGGTTTTGTTCTTTGATATGGAGTTTAATTACTTCGCATCAGAAGACCTTACGTTGACAGCGGGTGTATCTAATCTCTTTGACGAATACGTTGATGAAATTGGTGATCGGAATGCTAACCGTTTAAGTGTTGGTCTGCAATATCCGCGCAGAACTCCGGCAAACTACGAAGGTGGTTCTTGGTATTTGAGAGCTAAATACCAGTTCTAATCCTTTAAGAAATGAACCTCTGGTCAGGACTCTGATCAGTAGGTTTAGGTTTCCAGATGTCTTAATTTACCTGCTCGTTGAAGTTTGGATGCCACTTTTACGAACGCATCAGCAGCAGGGGATAAGTGTTGTATATTTTGTACAGCTAAGCAGATTTCTCTTTTTACAATAGGGAGCAAGGGTTTTACGACGTAGGACCCTAATCTTCCATGACCTCCAATTGGTATTGAAAGCTCGGCTGTAACTGAAACCCCCACACCTGACGACACCAGCGATAACATGCTCATGATTTGAATGTTGCTATATTGAATGTTCGGAAAAAAGCGAGAACGTTTAAATAGCGCTAGCACCATTTTACCGGTAGTTCCTTCCGTTAATATGAAGGGGAACTCACATAGGTCTTGCAAGTCAATTTTAGATTTTGCAGCTAACGGATGTTCCATCGATACCACCACAGCGAGTTTATCTGTTGTTAGATAAATATGATCTAACTCCTGCTCAGGCAGAATAATACAACCTAAATCCACACTGCGATTTGCGATCCACTCTTTTACCAGATGGTCTTCGCCTTCTTCTACATAGACTTTGATATTAGGATGGAGTCGATTATATTCTCGCAAAATAATGGGCAGTAAGCGCGTAGAAAACGAAGGGCCAAATGAGCCTATTTTTAAGATACCTTGCTGCATATTTTTCGTTTCATTGGCGGTTTGCTTGATTGACTCAAATAATCCTAAAACTGAGTGTGCGTGCGCTAATATTTTGTCTCCAAACTCAGTGGGTACGATCTCGGCTTTGCCGCGGATAAATAACGAAACACCTAATTCTTTTTCGGCTGATTTTATTGCATGTGATACGGCTGACTGACTTATGCCAAGCAATAGCGCCGCGGTTGTGAAACTCTTTACTTGTGCAACGGTAACAAATGCCTGAAGTTGTGCTGATGTCATGAGTAATCGTTCATTATACTATGTCAATAAAGTTGAATTATAAATAACAAGATTAAATAACAACAGGAATATTTTAGTTATGTACCGTCAAATTACTCCATCGAGTACTTTATTGTTAAATGAACAATCGGCAAATATTGAAAAAAATGGCAAGCAGGTATTTCGTTTTGGTTTTGGCCAATCACCTTTTCCGATTTCTCCGGTACTGAAACAAGCGCTAATAGAAAATGCGGATCGCAAAGAATATACTCAGGTTCAGGGCTTGGAAGCCTTGCGAACGCAAGTTGCTCAATATCACTCGATCTTTGAGAAACGTCCGATTAGTGCCGATCAAGTTTTCATTGCACCAGGCTCAAAAGCATTACTGTATACTATTATGTGTGCTTATACAGATGCTGCCGTATTAATTCCTGCGCCAGCTTGGGTATCATATGAGCCACAGGCTAAATTATTGGGTCATGCTACATTTATGATGCAAACTAGCTTTGAGCAACGTTACAGAATAACGCCCGATATACTCGAAAAAACTTTGATCGAGGCTGCGAAAAATTATAAAAGCTTACTGGTATTCTTAAACAGTCCAGGTAATCCGGATGGCTTATGTTATTCAGATCAGGAACTGAGAGCATTGTCTGCGGTGTTAAGTCGGTTCGAGGCAAAAGTCATATCAGATGAAATTTATGCTCCGCTACAACATAATAATCAACACGTCAGCATTGCAAAACACTACCCTCAAGGAACCTTTGTGACCTCAGGTTTATCTAAATGGGCGGGGGCAGGTGGATGGCGATTAGGCATTGCAATTTTGCCACAAAATTATGATCCCCGATTAAAAAACGCGATGCTTGGGATCGCATCAGAAACCTATTCTTGTGCTTCATCACCTATACAGTATGCAGCCATAACTGCCTATTCTGACAATGCAACAATGCATCGATATGTGGAGAATCAAAGAGTTATTCTAAAAGCTATTGGCGCACATATTCACAAAGCTATAGTTGCGGCAGGGTTGAACGCACATGCTCCCGAAGGAGGCTTTTATATGCTGCTTGATTTTATGCAGTATCGAGAAACATTAAATAAGATGGGAATTTACACAGATACAGAAATTTGCAGCAAGGTACTCGCGGACACTGGCGTTGCGCTGCTACCAGGGATATCTTTTGGCTTACCGCCCGAGGCATTATGTGCTCGTCTTGCTTATGTCGATTTCGACGGAAAACAAGCCCTTGATGATATTAACCAACATGGCTGGTCAGAAAAATTTACTGCTAAGCATGCCAAAAAAATGTCGACTGGAATTCAAAACTTAGGGATCTATCTTAAACAATACTGATGGGTCTATCTTAAAAAATTTGCGGATACCAACTAATCAGTGGCGATTTAGTGGGTCCCAGAAGCCGCTTTTTTATCCAAATATGTCGTTATTTCTCACTAATCTAAGGCTTTTTATTTAGCAGTTGCAATACAATTCTGAGGCAATACAATATCGCCGCGAAGTATTTTTAAACCAATAAATAAGAGAGAAGTAAATGAGCAGTATCACGTTACTTGATGGCGGCATGGGACAAGAATTATTGCGCAGAAGTTCACGTGCAGTGACGCCCATGTGGTCTGCTGACATCATGTTAAATGAGCCGATGCTCGTTCGAGACCTGCATCGTGAGTTCATAGACAGCGGTGCGCGTGTCATCACACTTAACACTTATACCGCAACCCCCCAACGTTTAAAACGAGAGAATCAACTTCCTCACTTAGCACAACTTCACCAGCGCGCGATGGATGCAGCTCAACAGGCGATTGAGTTAGCTCAGTGTGATGAAGTTAAAATTGCGGGCTGCCTGCCACCATTAGTTGCTAGTTATCGGCCAGAAGTGTCTTTGTCGTTCGAAGATTCACTTGCTACTTATCGTCGCCTTGTTGAACTACAATCGCCAGCTAGCCATCTGTTTATATGCGAAACAATGTCATCTATAACCGAGGCGCGTGCTGCCTGCACTGCTGCAATTGAAAGTGGCAAACCGGTATGGCTTGCCTTCACGGTCAGTGACGAGCATCCAGAGCAATTACGTAGTGGGGAATCGTTAAAAGATGCCTTGCTGGCACTTGAGTCTTTGAATACTCAAGCTACATTATTAAATTGCAGTCAACCCGAGGCAATCAGCGGGTGTTGGTCGCTATTGAGTAATCAAACTCGCCCGTTCGGTGCTTATGCTAATGGCTTTGTATCTGTGGAATCATTATATCCTGGAGGCACTGTAGAAACCCTTGAATCGCGTCAAGATTTGAGCCCACAGCAGTATGCAGAACA
>JBLHOI010000103.1:0-6987 GCA_047621375.1 Glaciecola sp. | reverse complement strand
TAGCCGAGCAAGGCAAGTACTTACCCAAATATGTTGAACGAGAGTTTGATGAATTTCTGCGTTGTGGCAGACCAGAGTATGTTTTTTTGCGCGTGATTTACGGTGATTGCAAGCACGAGAAGTTAGTCGCGTTTAGCTGAAAGCGACGTGGATTTTGCCACTGATTCAACGCTTCGGCAGTGCCCTCAATCTAAACATCCATTTTTCACTATCCAGATCTCAGCACCTAAGGCCAGCTTACTCAGTCATCACAACGACAAACATTTCGCCAATTTCTCTGATACCAAAAATGAGTAAACACAAAACCACCCTCAAATACGGCTGTCACAGAGGCTAGTCGATAACCTTCATTTGTCCTATACTCAAAACTTATTGCTTAATATAAAAGGACTTATTGTGAAAACGAATCTTCTCTCTGGTTTAATATTAGTTTGTATCGTTTCGTTAATTACTGCATGCGGAGGCGGCAGTTCTGGTGGCACAGTTCCGCCACCGCCGCCACCAACGCCTCCGCTGAGCAACTTTACGCCGCTTAATGTGGAGTATACTGGGCTCAGAACACCTTTTATTATTACCGATGTAAATATTGGTGAAACAGCGATATCAGCCCTTACTTCCTTAGACTTTTTAAATCAATTAGCGCTTGGCGAAGACTTTAAAAACTCCTTCACTATTTTGCAATCAAGTAATACCCCTGCTGTGTCAGGGAATTTATTTTGTAGTTCTGGCTCTAATGTTAGAAACACAAACACCGCCGGTACAGAAGTCGAGGTTAATTACAACAACTGCGTTGTTGATGGCGAACGCCTCAATGGAAAAACGCAAAGTTTCATCGATACTTCAACAGGTGCGCAAATTGCCACCATCAACATTGATTTAACCGTAGTGACCGTCGAAGATAGCAGCACACTCTCCTTAAAGGGGAATATTGCGGTTACTGCAAATGGTAATTTACGCTATGCACTTTTGCTAGCGGATGAAGAAGGCACTATCTGGTTTGACAATATGATAGCCTTTGTTGATGACGTAGGCCTTCGAGTGTTTTTCCAAGGTGATATGTATGTAAGCAATGAAGGTAAACTTGTTATTTCAACTAATAGCATTGAATACGACGACAATGAATCCGCCTATGTAGCAGATATTGATATAACAGGGGATCGCACAATAAACACCAATACGGTACAGGGTAAACGACTTGCTATCTCAGGCACTAGCTTGGCAGCAATCATTAACCTTGATTTAACTAATTTCGCAGGATTACCTGATAATAATTTACCTCCACAAGCCCGCGCTTCATTTGAAACTTCAGCCCTGTATAACGATTTGATTATTGTAGATAGCACAGCTTCATCGGACCCTAATATTCAAGTAATTACATATACCTGGGAAGTCATTGAAAAAGTAGAGGGTAGCGATGTAAGTATTTCACCACAAAGCGGTTCAGCGAATATTACCGCTAATCGCCCCGGAGATTATAAAATAAGGATGACTGCAAGCGATCCACTAGGAGAAAGTGACTTTGTAGATATAGCACTGCGATTTAACCAACGTCCTCCTGAGGTTACGTTTGCCTTTAACTCAAGCGAATATCAGTATAAGGACCTACTTAAGGGCAAAGCGCTTGTTACTAGCCCAAATTTTGATGGCCCTTTTAGTTTTTCCCTTGAATATTCACCAGAAGGGATGAAGATTGACGAAACGGGTAATATAAACTGGATTGTCAGCCTACCTAATTTAGGCCAAACGCTCCAGGTTAACGCTGGCGTGCGCGTAACATCACCTAGCCACTCTACTTTAGTAAACGCAAGCTTTGAAGCGATCCCTGAACAAAGTGCTAAGCGTATTCCTATTAACACTCACTTTGACCTAGATTCCAAATTCGCATTAGATACAAATTCCCCTATATTACTGGTAAATCGTGGTGCGTTTGATGTTAGTTTTGACGGTCTAGAAATGGTACTTAGTCCACACTTATTGCCGCATTCAATACGTAAATATGCGGCTAGTATTATGCATATAGCAGACATCGATGAAGACGGTGACCTAGATTATTTCACTACGTTGTTTGCAGAAGAAACGAAAACCCATTACGTTTTTTCTTTGGATGCACAAGGAAATCGCGCTTTTAGCTATGAATTTATTAAAAACGATAACGACGATTTTGTATTGGACCTTGAAATTTTGGACTTAAGTGACTCGCCTTTAAGAGAAATCGCCTTGGTTGACAGCAATTCAAGAGACTTTTTCAGGGTGCTTAGCAATAGTGCTGAACTACTTACTAGCGAAGGATTTCTAGGAGCTCCATGGTGCGATATTGACAACAACGGTACACTCGATTGGAAAACTGATTTCCTTGGTTATCGCTTATTTGATGAAAACCAAAGCACGTCGTTCTCTTCGAATGCCGCAGATATAGCGACTAGGCCGCGTAACCGTGAACTTAGTAGCGAGTGTATTCTTTACTCTTATTCAATAGGCGAAAATGGGCGACCCACTAATATTCTAGAATTGCGGCCTTTTGCAAACGATGAAGAAGATACTGAAAAAGTAATCCTCAACCTCGTTGATCTGGCAGCTCAGTATAGTATTAGCGATTATTACACAATAGTACTTACCGAAATAAATGCTGATAACGACAGTGCAAATGAGTTACTTCTTGCTCTTATTGCGTTTGAGTCAGAGCTTGTGCTACTCATTGATAACGTAGGCATGACAAATCAAACTGTTCAGACACTTCCAGTGAATGGCGATTCACCAAACTTCTCAAATATTACCGGATATAACGCAAACATTTTCGACATCAACAACGACGGCATTGATGAATTTTTTACCCTCACTGAGCAAAACTTTCGGGGCGACTATAACCTTGCGGCTACATTCATTGATAGCATGGCTTTTACACAATTTATAAATACACGCACATTCAGTATGTTTGCAAGTTACGTAAAATATTGGGACGGCACCAGAGGTGTAATTGATGAACAAAGTGATCGCTTAGTTAGTATTGACATTGATGGTGATAGCGCTTCGCAGACCGAACTTATTGACAATATAACTTACGGTAGTTTAATTACAGAAGAAGCAGGTGAGCAATTTTTTTATTCAATAAGTAATGATCAAAATAATGCCGGTCTTTTACTGACTAAATATACGCTTAACGGTACGGTTATTTATTCGAGTATTGTTAATAGCGCCGAAGCAATTACTAACACTATCGTAAATGAATTGAACGAAAATTATTTATTATTATCTACGTTTAATCCCGTTATTGTAAACCGAAGCAATGGAACTGTGGTGCATCGCTTTGGGAATCGAACACAAGCCGTTGCGGCGAATGACAATATTTATTTGATACCCAGCAATAATCCGCAAAATGTGGGTTATGTATTGGCACGTAATGAAGAAAATAACACATTAGAAACAGTAGTTTTACAGGCAAATGGAACCATTAAAACAGTCGTATTCAATGGGTTATTTGACTTATTGAATGGTTACGATGATAAAGTCAGTTTGCTTCAGTTGAACGAAACGCCAGCATTTGAGTTTGTATTGCATATTGGTTCATTTGAAAATCGACAAGCATTTTTTGTGAATTTTGATGCCGGTACAATAGAAGAACTAGAACAAAGTATTCGAGGTGACGCTGGGTCCCCCGAAAACTCACTTACCTTGCTAAGTCCCTGCATTGTGAAAAGCCAAACGTGCCAAAACAGTATTTATGGTGAACGCCGAGGCATATCCTCTTTTTACGGTAATATATACGCTTCAGACATCATTACCGGTAAAACCGTTTGGAAAACTAATCAACCTTTTTTAGATTTAAGTTCTGTAGTCATTGCCAACGATAATGGGGAGTATAAAACCATTCTAATCACGCAGAAAGACTGGTTTATGCTGAAATAATAATTAGCCTGACTATGAGGTATTTAAGATGATATGTACTAACAGGATCGCGTGCTAACCACCCGTTATCGCTATAGTGATTGGCAGCTAACTGAAATAAACCATGTCGACCACTTCCACTTCCCAGTTGACTAAACAAGGACAACCAGTTAATAAAACCGAATGGGGCATGACGCCACAAACAGTAAATGCGTATTATAGTCCATCAACTAATGAAATTTTTTTTCCTGCCGCAAAATTTTGCGCTACAGGGGCGGTTCGTAATGTGCCCCAGTTTTACACTGCATTTGATGTCAAACCAACTGACGCACTGTATCTTCCAGACGAAGAACGTGTCAACATTGGTAACCGTTTATCTGATCTTCCATCTCATATTCTGCGTGACGAAATTGGAAGGGTCGCAACAGCACTCAACATTGTGTTAGTTTCACTGCACCCAGAGCGAGATGCAAAGGACTGTTTTGACTGAATCATCGAACACATCAAACGATAAAAATAGTTTAGTCGAAGGTCCCATACTGCCCATTATCTCTCGACTAGCAATGCCGATGGTTTTTGGCATTATTGCGATATTTTCAGCTTCGCTCGTGGATACTTATTTTGTAGCCCAATTGGGCACCGACCAACTCGCCGCCTTATCCTTTACTTTTCCTGTCACTATGGCAGTTGCCAGTTTGTCTGTTGGATTGGGCGCAGGCGCTTCATCGGTTGTGTCACGAGCAATCGGGGCTGGCGAAAAAACTTATGCAAAGCGTTTATCTACAGATAGTTTGCTGCTGGCGGGTTTGCTGGTGATGTGTATTTCGGTTGTCGGCTACTTTACTATTACTCCTCTTTTCACCCTGCTCGGGGCCTCTGGCGAGGTGCTGAATTATATTACCCAATATATGCGTATTTGGTATATTTCGATGCCGTTTCTTGTTGTCCCCATTGTGGCGAATGCCATCATTCGTTCGGTTGGAAACGCGCTCTGGCCAAGTTTTATCATGTTTTTTACCTCGGCCATCAATATTGCACTGACTCCGGCCATGATATTCGGTGTCGGTCCAATACCTGCAATGAATATCGAAGGGGCTGCGATGAGCACAATGATAGCGCGTATAATCACCTTCGTTTTGGCACTATACGTTGCTTACTACAGAGAACAAATTATTGAGTTGTGCAAACCCGATTATCAAGCGTTTATTGATTCGTGCAAGTCCGTCCTCAAAATTGCCTTGCCTGCCGGCGCCGGTAGCGTTATCAATCCAATTGGTATAGGCATCGTTACTGCTATTATTGCCGGGTATGGTGCTGATACCGTTGCTGCTTTTGGTGTCGCAACAAAAATAGAATCATTTGCTTGCATTCCTATGCTGGCGTTATCTGCCTCTATTGGTCCAATTGCGGGTCAAAACTGGGGAGCCGGAAATAAACAACGAGTCATTAAAGCGGTGCAATATTGTTATCTCCTTTGTGTACTTTGGTCATTGATAATTATAGCGATGTTTTATGGTTTTGCCGATGTATTTGCGTCACTATTAGCTTCTAGCGACATCGTCGCATCCAAATCCACAGAATACTTGCTTATTGTGAGTGTCAGTTTAGTTGGCTACGGCTGGATTATGGTGTCTTCAGCGGCCTTTAATTCACTAGGAAAGTCGGTCACGGGCTTGAGCTATTTCACAATAAGAACCTTTGTTTTATATGTACCTTTAAGTCTTGCTGCATCTATCTGGTTTGACGAACGTTGGATATACGTCGCGATTGCTACCGCCAATCTAGTCTCGGGTTTTTTCGTCGCAGGCTATACATTACTTTGGCTTAAAAAAGCGAAACAAGAAGACTGCCAGCCTAACTGGTCGCTTAATTTATTAGACTGAGAGCCTGGTTAAAGAGACTCCTAAAGACCGCTATGACAGAATGTCGATTATATCGGCATTTTCTTATCCGCAAATGCCTTAGCTTTGGCAAAACGCCTGTTTGAACGTTCGCCCAATTTAACTAACATCAAATAGCAAAATGGCACCCAAAACAAACCGGTAAAGGTCGAAAATAATAAACCACCCGGATGGGAATAATACAATGGCTTAGTATGACTAATTAGCGCACTATGTGCGTTATCGTACATATTAGAGAGCGCCTAAAGAGTTATGCTAATGCTGGTATAGCACTTGATGTTTCAAGTATTTAAAATATAGGGAAACTAATGCAACAGACACGTATGTCTTCTTCTAAAAAAAAACCTACTTATTCACAAGAAAACCATCTTATCTCAGGCCTACCAGAGGAAGTACGAACGCGCCTGATCCCCAATCTTGAACGTGTGAAACTGCCACTTGGAAAAGTCTTATATGAGTCAGGAGACAACCTACATCATGTATATTTCCCCGCAGATTGCATTATTTCTTTGCTATATGTCATGGAAAATGGCGCCTCAGCAGAAATTTCAGTAGTCGGTAATGAGGGAATACTCGGAGCGGCCGTGTTTCTAGGGGGAGAGAGCACCTCCAGCCGTGCCGTAGTTCAAAGCGCAGGTTATGCCTATCGTATGGAAGCAAAAAAGTTTAAGACGGAATTTAGTCGTCACACTGAAATGTTGTTATGGATATTACGCTATACACAGGCCTTGCTTACCCAAATGGCACAAACAGCAGTGTGCAATCGACATCACAACATCGATCAGCAGCTTTGCCGTTGGTTGTTGTTGTCGCTGGATAGACTGCCCACTAACAATCTGGTGATGACTCAAGAGCTGATTGCAAATATGTTAGGGGTGCGCCGCGAGAGTGTTACTGAAGCCGCTGGGAAATTGCAAGCTCTCGATGTTATTTCCTACCATAGAGGAAATATTAAGGTGCTTGATCGCCCACAACTCGAGAAACTAACGTGTGAATGTTATGCGGTGGTTAAAAAAGAAACGGACAGATTATTACCCAGAAACAGTCAACCTATTCATCTGGATAAGCTTCAATTCCCCTCTTCAATAAATACGGGTCATACTTTTTGAAAATCTGTGCGCCATCGCACAGATGAATCTTTCATATTTATGCACACTGTTGTTGCTAGATAGCTGAGCACCTATCTTATGCCCTTTATTGGCTC
>JBLHOI010000102.1:0-7003 GCA_047621375.1 Glaciecola sp. | reverse complement strand
GAACGTGATTTTCGGTGATGTATCACAACGTGACCTCCTGAAATCAGCAGGTATTGCAAATGCGCAATTGGCGCTGATTACTTTTGATCATCATGACAAAGCGTTAAAAGTCGTTAATGTAATTACGGGTATAAAACCAGGCTTATCGGTTGTTGTAAGAACTAAGAAAGACTACCAATCAGACGATTTTTATTTAGCTGGGGCTTCACAAGTAGTACCAGAGATACAAGAAGGTAGTCTGATGTTGGTTTCTCAAATCTTACATTATGCCGGTGTACCGATGTCTCGTATACTCAAACGCGTGCGCAATGAGCGCAAGAAAGGCTACCAGCATATGCATGGATTTTATCCTGGCGAGACAACTGAAATTACCTACGGCACAAAAGATAAGCTCGAATTTATGCATGCGGTTATGATTACTAATGGTGCTTTTGCGGTAAATAAAACGATTAAGGTATTGGATATTGAACGCAGGCGCGTGAAAATCACTGGCTTAAGACGCGATAATAAAGAAATAGAGGCACCGGATCCAGATACACTCATCATTGCTAACGATGTATTAGTCATTTCAGGGAAACCTAGAAGAGTGGAGCGCATCGAGAACTTTTTACTTTATGGAAATTAATCAAATAAAATAAATTAAATGCAGTAACATACACTCAATTGATAATTTTTAGGATAGTCAAATTGGCCGTTCATTGGTTCCCAGGGCACATGCACAAAGCCCTAAAAGAAATAAAAGAAGCGCTTAGTCAGGTTGATATTCTGATTGAAGTACTTGATGCACGTATACCTTATTCAAGTGAAAACCCCGAAATAGCAAAGATAAGGGGAGATAAACCCTGTCTAAAAATTCTAAATAAGGCCGATTTAGCGGATCCGGAAATGACGGCGAAGTGGCAGGAGCACTTGGAAGCAGAACGGGGTGTTAAAACGTTCACAACATCGACCGATGATCCGGCAAAAACGAAACAAATTATCGAGCTTATTCGTAAAACATGTGCGCAAAAAGACGCCTCAGTAAAAACTGTCAACGCAATGATCATGGGTATTCCTAACGTTGGAAAGTCGACCTTAATTAATATTCTAGCTGATCGCGTTATCGCAAAAACAGGTAACGAACCTGCCGTCACGAAAAATCAACAACGTATTAATTTAGGTAGTGGGATTGTTTTGTATGATACGCCCGGTGTGCTTTGGCCAAAGCTTGAAAACCCCAACACCGGCTATCGCTTAGCGGCTTCAGGCGCGGTAAAAGACACTGCTATGGAATATGATGATGTTGGTTTTTATGCGGCTGATTACTTAATTAAAACGTATCCTGAATTAATGAAAGAACGTTTTAAAATTGACGATTTACCTGATACTGAAATCGAATTTTTAGAACTTGCTGCTGCAAAACGAGGCGCTCTAAGAGCCGGCGGACGCGTTAATCTGCATAAAATATGCGAAGTACTGATTAACGAACTTCGCTCAGGAAAATTAGGCCGAATTACACTTGAATCACCAGCGATGCTTGTTCAAGAGAAAAAAGAAATGGCGGAAGTAGCAGCGAAGAAAATAACCGATAAAGATAAACGCAAACAGAAATTCAAAGATGGCTCGTTAACACCTGATAAAAAAGACAGAAAAGAAAAGCGAGAAGAGAAAAGGGCAGAGCAAAGCGCACGAATGAAGAAGCGCAATTAGCGCTTCGTTCTCATGACTTTTTTGATGCTAACTCAAAGAATGAGCTAGCATATACCCAAGTGCACCGGTTATAGCGGCTACTTGCGCTTTGATGCAAACCTCAGGGCTTGTATTGGGACTATCTGGATAGACTTCAGTTGTACTGACATAAATAGCATCAGTAAAACCACCGCATAAGAACAGTTGCTTTTTATCGTAGTTAATAACGCCTAACTGATGGACATCTGAACCAATTATTTTGCCACTGCTATCAGCCTCGGCAATGTGAGTCACTTGTTTTACGGCATTAATAATGGCCGTTTGAAAGTCGTTTTGCGGTCGAGCGCTATCACCAACAGTATAAAATCCATCAGGGATTTCCCAACGGTCTTGTTCAACAGCATCTCTTGCTGCTAACGCTGGGCGAAACTCCGAGTTATCAGTGTCGGTAGTCTCATGCAAATCAATATGCATAAGGATGTTGATGCCTGAAGCCTTTGCACACTGCATTGCTAAATTAGCTTCATCAGTTGGGCCATTGTTGTAAAATGACCGGTTCGGGTCAATCGCATGTGGGTTCCAGCGATTTATTGTTTCGTAACCCCAAGGGCTAATGCAAGGAAGGACTAATATATTAGCATTATCCGAGTATTTTTTAGCGTGGTTTTCAATAAAATCTAAAGCACCATGCACGCCACTTGTTTCATAACCATGGACGCCACCTGAAATAAGAATAGTGTCACGGTCTTTATCGAAAGTGCCTACTTTGACACTATATAATGGGTAATCAGAGAAGCCTAAATCAGCATAAGCCAACACACCATATTGCTCAACCTCATATTCAGTATTGTCCAATGCTGCTAATCTTTTTTCTACGTCCTCAAAGTAGCTTCGCTTTTTAGTCTGAGCTGCTAGCCATTGGCGCTTCTCTTCTGTGTCCCAAGCTTTGCCAGGTTGACCAATTGAATAATCTTCATATTGAGTAGTCATGTCTGTTTTTGGTTCCTATTTTAGATCCGCAAATTGTTGATTTAAAGTGTATTTTTCATCGGTAACAATTCGCTCTACTGTTTCAATTCGCGCGTTCATTTGCTGAATTTGCACTTGTATATCGTCACGTTCTTGTTTACTAAATTTGTTAGATCCTTTGTTTTTCTTATTCGACAGCGTAGATATAATACTGGTTATTCCGCCAACAATGATAGCTACAATTAAAATCGCGGTTAAATTCATTCTGATCCACCTGTTTTCATATAATTCGATAAGCAAAGTCATCGTCAGTTTTATTTGTAAATTTTTATAACTATAACAGACTGCAAGGTTTATTGACTCCGCAGGTTTCTATTAATAATAGTAGATATTTCATCTTCACCAATAAAGGCTTATGCACTCATAAGCAACATTTAAAAACTCAGTAGGACCTTTAGCAAAATTTCTGCCATCAATATAGTACAATTAAATCATGACGGTGTTTCTTTAATTTATTTTTCTTAAATACCATTGTGAAAGTCGCGTAACTATATAAGTGGCTATAAAAGTCATGATAAAAGTGACACGGTTCTAAGGGCTTAGTATGATGAGAATACAGTAAGTAGACACCGCATTTTTAACAAGCGAAGTTTGAATGATAAATACCCACGAAGACGAGTCTGTGCAGATCACATCAGGTCAACGCCTTATAAAAACCAATCAATCGCAAAAAAGTAGTGTTGACGTACGCCATTGGTCTAAAGACGGTGAAAACGAGGTTGATGCCTCTTTTATGCGCCAAGCAATGGTACTTGCTGAGAAAGCGCAAGCGATTGGCGAAGTGCCTGTGGGCGCAATTATTGTGGTTGATTCTATGATCATTGGTCAGGGTTATAATCAGTCAATAGCGCTGCATGATCCGT
This sequence comes from Glaciecola sp., assembly GCA_047621375.1. GTDB lineage: Bacteria > Pseudomonadota > Gammaproteobacteria > Enterobacterales > Alteromonadaceae > Glaciecola. The sequence goes on along the minus strand of JBLHOI010000102.1, from coordinate 3,443 downwards.
CAGCTCATGCCGAAATGCTAGCATTAAGAGAGGCAGCGAAAAACTTAGAAAACTACAGAGTCCTAGACGCCACCCTATACGTTACGCTTGAGCCTTGCCCTATGTGCGCAGGAGCGTTAGTTCATGGCCGCATAAAGAGAGTAGTATTTGGTGCTTATGATCAAAAAACCGGGGCGGCAGGAACGACCATGAACCTGGTTCAACACGAGGCCCTTAATCACAAAATGCAAGTGACAGGGGGATGTTTACAGGATGATTGTGGCGCTCAAATTTCAGCATTTTTTAAGCAAAGGAGGAAACAAAAGAAAGGCTAAATTAGGAAGCTTCGCTGCACTCTTCCGTTAGATGGGTTATTGCAAATAATTTACGGCGAGCCATTATTTTTTGATGTGTTTTTTTCAGCATTGTCCTGCGTTGATTATTTGCTCTCAGAGTGCGAGAAACGTTAAAACTTCTATTTTTTTTCATGCATGTATCCCTTACTTATTTAACCTTTGCCTATTTTTAGCAAACGCGTTTACTATCGATTGTTCCCCAATCACTGTTTTGTGAATCGGAATGCTACATCGGGTAAGAGTGTAATCTACGACTTAAGTTCAATCAAAGGACTCTTCTTCATACTTGTCTCACATTACAGTAAGCATAGTCAAGCTGTTAGGACACGTTACCAGCTTATCTGATGGCTTATTGTGTAGGCGCTTGCAAAGAAGATTCTTCTGTAGTCCCTTCGTCAGTATCGACTTCGTCATTGTAGTTATCTGTTTCTTCTAATCCTTCGTCGGAGTCTTCAGGAAATTCGTCGATTAAAGGCAACTCTGTTTGGTCTTCTAACCAAATCAAAGTGTCATAATAGCGGCGAATGTTGTCCACGTAATTCACCGCTTCGTCTCCGCGCGCATATCCATATCGTGTCGATTTGTAGAATTTTTTCTGCCGGAGTAGCGGCAAGTGCTTTTTCACATCTACCCATAGATCAGGATTATAGCCTTGGCGTTCTGTTATCACTCGAGCATCCTCTAAGTGTCCTAATCCGACATTGTAGGCGGCAAGTGACATCCATATACGATCTGGAGACTGTATCCTTGCTGGTATTCTGCGTAACAAGCTACTGAAATATCGAGAGCCACCACTGATGCTTTGTTCAGCATCGGTGCGTGAAGTAACCTTCATATCCTTCGCGGTACCTAGCGTTAGCATCATCATGCCGCGCACACCTGTCGGCGATGTCGCTTTTGGTTTCCAATGACTTTCTTGGTAGCTCATCGCTGCGAGTAAGCGCCAATCATTGTCGCCCGCATAGGCTTCAAATAATTCTTTATAAACAGGGAGGATTTTGTCTACAGATCGCATAAATGCGCGAGTATCAACATAATCGAATGACTGAACGTGACCAAAGTATTTATCTTCCAGCGCACTAAAAAAACCATTAGATTGAATACTACCGAAATACTCGATTAATGCAGCTCGCAATGAATCATCTGTGTCTTTGTTTAGCAACCAGCCGATTTCTAAGGTATCGGTTACAGAAAATCCGATACCAAGATTTGGATATCGTCTGCGGGCAACGGCTAAGATATTGGAATCAGAAATGGTATAATCCAACTCATCTTTGGACACCATTTCCAGTAACTCTTCGATATCCTTTTCATCAGTTTCGGTCCAAAGTATAGTCTCGTTTTCGTCAATCAATGACGTTAGGGGCTCTCGGTATAAATCATTAGCGACTATAGTTAGATTACCTTCTAACTGCTCGATGTCACGCGGACGGTCCTCGCCTTTTTTATACACCAATTCAAAATTAACCGATTGATACGCTGGGCCAAACCGATATTTTGATTTACGTTGTTCGGTCATGGTGATGTTAGCAGCAATTAAATCGACTTGATAATTGTCTAACTGGGGCAATAATTCTCTGTAAGAATAGTATGGGTAAACTTCTAGTTTCACGCCCAGATAATCGGCAAACCCTTGAGCGAGTTCAAACTCAAAGCCTTCAGGTGATGTTGGGCCATTATAATAGGTTGTTCGACCATAAACTGAGCCTACTTTTAATACACCCGCGTCCAAAATAGAGCTTAAAGACGCCGACGGCCGCGGTTGAGAGCAACTGCTGAGCGCTAAAAATACGCAAATAGAAAGCATACCCGCAATCATCTGTTTGAATTGCTTGGCTATTTTTCTATTAAGTAATGGTTTGTCGTTAATGCTCATTACCATCAATATTCGCGGTTTTGATTTCATAAATGCCATTGTGACTAACTTTAGTCAAAGCATCCAGTAAGTTATTGCAAAAAAAGTAAAATTCTCCATACATAGTGACTTATCAATCGCTTGCTTTTGCTCTATAATCTGGCTCCAATTGCTGACCTTCGCCTTTGCTTGCAAAAATCTATATTGCGGCCTCAAATTGGTACCCAAATTATGTTAATTCTTCGCGGTTCATCTGCTCTTTCTTCATTCAGACAAGATAAGCTATTGGCGCAATTCGCCACCCTAGGAATAGGCGTGTCGAGTTTGCAAGCTCAATATGTTCATTTTGTTGACTTAAAAAGTGAGTTGAACGAGGCCGATATGTCTGTGCTTTCACAACTATTAACCTACGGACCTAACACTGAAAATATTGATGATTCTGGTTATTTTGTTTTAGTTACGCCACGTCCAGGGACTATTTCACCTTGGGCATCAAAAGCGACAGATATTGCGAAGAATTCAGGATTGTCGCAAATACACAGAATAGAACGTGGTGTCGCTTATTATATCGAGTTTAGTGACAAAACGGCTAATTTTGCAATCAGTGATTTAGCTACCATTGCCGCACCGCTTCATGACCGAATGACTCAGGCTGTATTTACACAACTCGAAAATGCACAACAATTGTTTGTACAAGCTGACGCGAAGCCTTTTTCATCAGTACCTATCCTCGAAGAGGGTAAGGTCGCACTTGAGCAAGCAAATAAAAAGCTAGGCCTAGCATTAGCCGACGACGAGGTTGATTATCTTTTTGATAGTTTTACAAAGTTAGGCCGGAATCCAAATGACATTGAATTGTATATGTTCGCGCAAGCCAACAGTGAGCATTGCCGTCATAAAATATTTAATGCTGATTGGACTATTGATGGTGCGGCTCAACCTAAATCATTATTCAAAATGATCAAAAATACCTTTGAAGTGTCGAGTGACTTCGTGCACAGCGCTTATAAAGATAATGCTGCAGTTATGGAAGGTTGGAAAGCAGGGCGTTTTTACCCAGATGCTAAAACTCAAGCTTACGATTATCATCATCAAGATATTGATATTTTAATGAAAGTCGAAACGCATAATCACCCAACGGCCATATCGCCATTTGCTGGCGCAGCGACAGGTTCAGGTGGCGAAATTCGAGATGAAGGTGCAACTGGACGAGGTTCAAAACCAAAAGCTGGTTTAGTTGGTTTCACTGTATC
>JBLHOI010000101.1:0-7040 GCA_047621375.1 Glaciecola sp. | reverse complement strand
GCGCTGACCCACCGAATGAGGGCAACATTAACCACAGTGAGAAAACCACAATTCCGGCTATTAAACCGGCGTAGACACCGTGCGCATGACCACGTTTCCAGTAGAGACCGCCAACAATAGGGGGTAGTAAATGAATAACTAGGGAAAAGGCCAACAGACCAATGGAGGCTAAACTCGCCTCATTCGTCATTTGTTGTTGATATAAAAACGCGAGTGTCAGAATAAGAAAAATAATAATTCTGCGAAGTAGTTTTATACGTCTAATTTTGTTGCTTTGTACGCTCGTAATACGTTCCAGTATTTTCGGCAAAACAACGTCATTAGTAATCATTGTGCTCAGGGTGAGTGTTGCTACGATGATCATTGCTGTTGCTGCAGATAAACCGCCGATGAAAACAATTATTTCCAAAACAAGGGATTCAGACAATACGGCTAACCCTAAAACGTAGTTGTCTGCATTTATGTCTGACCCGCTGAAAATTGCATCTCCTGCAGCGGCAATAACTGGGATGGTGCAAGCAATGATAAAGAGGTACAACGGAAAAACCCAACGTGCCTGTTTTAAATGGTCCAGGTTCAAGTTGTCAACAACGGCAACATGAAATTGTCTCGGTAAACAAATGACCGCAGCAGCTGCCATGAGTGTCTGCGCCCAAAATGTGAATGAATAAAACGTACCGATTGCGGCGTCGGATTTGAAATCAACGAAAATATCGTTAACTGGATTTGATTCATAGTGCTGATAAGCGACAATAGCAACTAAAACGAGTGCAAGTAATTTGATGCAAGACTCAAAGGAAATAGCTAGCATTAAACCACGTCTGTACTCAGTTACGTCTGTATTTTTAGTGCCAAAGTACATAGCGAAAATAGCAATAAACAAGGTTGCAATAAATACGATTAAACTTGAGTGTTGCTGTTCAGAGATAGAGGTAAATAAGGAGCCAATGGCTTTCAATTGCAGGGCTATATAAGGAATAGTGGCAAGCAACGCAATTATGGTAACAAGTAGAGCAACAAGTTGGCGTTTGCCATATCGGGCACTTATAAAGTCGGCAATGGTGCTAATATGTTGTTTTTTACTTACCAGTATTAATTTACGAATAAAGCGATAAAACACGATATAAACAATAGTAGGGCCTAGTAATATAGGCAGATATAACCAATTGTCTCGACTCGCTTGACCAACAGCACCAAAAAATGTCCATGCCGTGCAATAAATGCCTAACGCAAGTGAATATACCAACGGGCTAGATGTTAGCCATCGGGAAGTTGGTGTGTTGCGATCGCCCCATTTGGCGATCCAGAATAACAAACAAAGATAAATTAGTGCGAGTGCAAGCCATCCAAATGACATGTTTTTTCCTAACAAAAAATTAACAATTAAGACTGTATCACATTCTACCAGTGGGCTACGACCACTAAGACCATCGTCTCATTTTACCTTTTTTAGCTAAGAGATACAGTACGTATAACAATGTTAATGTCAGGTTTTGCAGTGGTTTGGCTTAGATTCCTATTAAAAATAAACCAAATGCCACTGACAGCAAAGGCTTACGTTAGCAAAATGTTAAACAAATACATCTTATTAACTTGTTGAGGAACGTAAAGATGGCTTTTAAAAATGAAGGGGATCAGAAGGCTTATTGGAAAGAGAATTTATCTCTCCTGTTTAAACTTCTAATTGTATGGTTCGTCGTCTCGTTTGGCGCCGGTATAATTTTTGTTGAGGTACTGAATCAAATCCAATTTTTCGGCTTTAAGCTTGGTTTTTGGTTTGCACAACAGGGCTCAATATACATATTTGTCGCGCTAATCTTCATCTACATGAAGAAAATGAATGCTATAGACAGAAAATACGGCGTGGAAGAGGAATAACTGATGAGCGTACAAGTATTAACATTTATAATTGTTGGGGCATCATTTTTGCTCTACATGGGTATCGCTGTTTGGGCGCGTGCTGGAACAACTAATGACTTCTATATTGCAGGAGGTGGTGTTCACCCAATACTGAACGGTATGGCAACAGCAGCTGATTGGATGTCGGCAGCGTCCTTCATTTCTATGGCAGGTTTAGTGTCTTTCATGGGTTATGACGGCACAGTTTACTTGATGGGTTGGACTGGTGGTTACGTGTTGCTTGCACTTTTGTTGGCTCCTTACTTACGTAAGTTCGGCAAATTTACGGTGCCAGATTTCATTGGTGACCGTTATTATTCGCAAACAGCAAGAACGGTTGCTGTGGTTTGTGCAATCTTCATATGCTTTACCTATGTCATTGGTCAGATGCGTGGTGTTGGTGTGGTGTTTAGTCGCTTCCTAGAAGTGGAGTTATGGTTAGGTGTTGTGATTGGTATGGGTGTGGTTTTTTTCTACACAGTACTAGGCGGCATGAAAGGCATTACTTACACACAGGTTGCCCAATTCTGTGTCTTGATCTTTGCTTATTTGGTTCCTGCTGTATTTATTTCTATCATGTTAACAGGTCATGTACTTCCACAGACTGGTTTTGGTGCAACACTAGCAGATGGGTCGGGTTTGTTTTTGCTAGAAAAACTGGATATGTTGTCAACGGACTTAGGTTTTAATGAATACACTTCAAATACTAAATCATATTTAGATATTTTCTGTATTACATTTGCTCTCATGGTCGGTACTGCAGGTTTACCTCATGTCATCGTTCGTTTCTTCACTGTACCTAAAGTAAGTGATGCGCGTAAGAGTGCTGGTTGGGCTTTAGCGTTTATTGCTATCTTGTATACTACAGCTCCTGCACTTGCTTCGTTTGCTCGTGTGAACATGATTGAAACCATTAATGGTCCTGACGCTATGGGTATGTCTTATGCTGAAGCGCCAAGCTGGATTAAAAACTGGGAAAAAACCAACCTTATCTCGCATGACGATAAAAATGGTGACGGTAAAATGTTCTATTCAGGCGATGAGCGTAACGAGATGTCAATTGACCGTGACATTATGGTTTTGGCTAACCCTGAAATTGCGAATTTGCCAGCTTGGGTAATCGCATTAGTTGCTGCTGGTGGTGTTGCCGCCGCGTTGTCGACTTCTGCAGGCTTGCTATTGGTAATATCAACATCGGTCTCGCATGATTTACTCAAACGAAACTTGATGCCAGATATATCAGACAAGAAAGAATTGTTGTCAGCGCGTATCGCTGCGGGGGTCGCTATTCTGATAGCCGGTTACTTTGGGATAAATCCGCCAGACTTTGTGGCCGCCATAGTCGCCTTTGCTTTCGGTCTTGCTGCTTCTAGCTTCTTCCCAGTAATCATTATGGGTATATTTAGCAAGCGTATGAACGATAAAGGCGCCATTTCGGGCATGGTTACTGGTATCTTATTCACGGCTGCTTACATAATTTACTTTAAATTTGTTAGCCCTGAAATGAACAAGCCTGATAACTGGTTGTTCGGAATTTCTCCAGAAGGTATTGGTACTATCGGTATGATAATTAACTTTGTTGTTGCCTTTGTAGTATTTAAGTTTACGGATGAAGCACCTCAAGAAATTCAAGATCTTGTTGAAAGCATTCGTTTCCCTAAAGGAGCTGGTGAAGCAACTGCTCACTAGTATGATGTAATACTAAAAAGCCCAGCTGTGCTGGGCTTTTTTATTGCTGTAAACTACAACGGATATTAAATATAAGCACATTGGTCTTTACGCAAGGCCCTCTAATGTTCTTATACTTAGTATTACAACAAGGACTTATTTATGCACGCTGTGCCACAGCAGGTGACTGATTTTCTTCAACAATCAGGGCCTTTTAATATGCTAGATATCGAACAGATCCATGATATTGCTCGACATTCTATTATTATTTATTTAGCTGCTGAGAACCAAGACGAAATGCTGTCTACGTATAAAGACTCCCTTTACTTAATTCAAAGTGGCCAGTTTTCGGTCAAGGATTGTGACGGTGCACTCAAGCATTTGAGTGATGGTGATTACTTTGGCTATGCCGCCTTATTAGACAATGTAAGTTACAAGCTTGATGTCACTGTTGATAGCCCAGGGCTTGTTCTTTGTATGCCAAAAGAGTGGTTTGATAAAGCCATTTCGCACCCCAAAATAAACCAATTTTTTAATGCGGCTAAAGATGATGTTTTGCAGCACGCTGCGGTGACTGACTCAAATTCGATGTGGCTGCATAAACCTTTATTTGACGTTATCGAAACGCGCCCTATCAGCATTTCACAAACTGAGACGATACAAAGTGCTGCGGCCCTGATGAGTGAGAAGCGAATTTCGTCGCTTTTAATCATTGAAAAAAATCACTTAATTGGTATTGTCACCGATCGTGATTTGCGCAATAGAGTGGTGGCCGTTGGCATGGATATGCAGTTGCCGGTGAAGCAAATAATGACTAAAAATCCAGCCTACTTAACAAAGAATAAAACCTTGTTTGACGCGGTTTGTTTGATGAACGAGATATCGATTAATCACTTACCCGTGCTTGATGAAACTACTTATGCGCCAGTTGGTATGATAACCGCAACGGATATTTTTAAACAACAGCGCAATAATGTGTTGTTTGTTATTAGTGATATTTCAAGAGCTAATAATCTCTATGAATTGACTCGTTGTTCCTGGCAATTGCCGCATTATTTTGCTTCGAGTGCTAAACGGCCAGGCGATTTTGATATTGTGGGTAAAGTGCTCTCGCAAGCGACTGATGTAATGACTCGTAAATTAATTACTTTCTTCGGGCAGCAAAATGGCCAAGCTCCTATGTCTTATTGTTGGTTGGTTTATGGCTCTCAAGCGCGCGAAGACCAAACGATGGGATCTGATCAAGATAATTCGCTACTACTAGCCGAAAAACCTAATGAAGAGCAGGCAGTCTATTTTGAAAAAATGGCCAAATACGTTTGTTTAGGCTTAGGAAAGTGTGGTATCAAACTGTGCGAAGGTAATATTATGGCATCAAACCCCGAGCTCCGTATGTCTTTGAATGCATCTATCGAGCAATCTAAAGGATGGGTGCGCCAACCGACTTCTGAAGCTATCCTGTCGTTTAATATTTTCTTAGATGTTCGATCGGTCGCGGGCGACTCAAGCTTGTTTTTACGCTTACAAGAAGAACGCAAAACATTATTTCAGCAGTCTCTTTTTTTGGCCGCTTTGGCGCGGCAAGCAAATGAAGGGTCAGTGCCACTCTCTATGTTTCAAAAATTTGTTTATGCAAAAGATAAAAAAGTAAAAGACAGCATCGATTTGAAGCACACTGCGATGGCAATTATAAATAATTTAGTTCGAATTCATGCACTGGCGAACGGTATTACAATACCGTCTACTGTAGGCAGATTAAATGCATTGCCAGAAAATAGCGGCGTTTCTTCAGATGATATTAAGAATTTAAGAGATATATGGTTGTTTTTAAATCGGCTAAGGTGGCGCCATCAGCTCAATAATAAAGTACAGGATAACTTTATTCGTGTGAGCGATTTATCGTCCATTGAAAAACACCAACTAAAAGCAGCATTTCAAGCAATACATAGGGCACAACAAACAGCCGTTCTTAAATATTCGGGTGGAATAGGGTGATGCGTTCATTATTTTCCAAACTGCTTAAACACCAGCCAACGCTACCTGAAAAATGGAGGTTGATGCGCATAAAAGACACACCTCTTTTGTCCGTCGATTTAGAGCTAACCAGCTTGGATACAACTATCGCCAAAATCACGTCTATCGGCTGGGTTAAGGGAGAGAACCATAGTATAGACTTGAGTTCTGCATTTTATAAGGTTATTCGTGCATCGGGTGATCTGCAGCAAAGCCCAGTTATACATGGTTTAACGGCAAGAGATTTATTAAAAGGTGAACATATTAAAAATGTGATTGGTCAGTTACAAGCATTTGCTAGCTCGCATGTCTGGGTTTTGCATAATGCGAGTTTAGATATGCAAGTATTAGACAAGCTTGCCAATAACCTACGGATCCCTAAATTTAAAATTACGACCATCGACACTATGTTACTCGAGCTTTATTTTTTGAATAAAACCCAAGACATGGTGAAGCAAGATGCCGTCACACTCAAAAATTGTCGCTATCGACGTGGGTTACCCGAGGCGCCAAATCATAATGCACTGGATGATGCCTTAGCAACACTTGGACTAGGTTTTGCGCAATGGTATCAATTCGATAAACAATCCGCAGCGCCTCTTTCAGACTTGTTACACACCAAATCGATAAAAGTTTACAGTATAGGTAACGCTTGAATTAAGGCACAGAAAAATAACCCTTCACATTTTTCTAGCTATTACGATGCTGAGGGCATCCTTCGAGCTTAGCTTAGCTTAACTTTGTGAGTGTTACTTTTCCATTTCCTCGATACTTATTGGGTATCTTCTTTTTCATTCTGTGAAAAACCAATAATGGTTTTTTTCACCTCAATTATGAGTGTTAAAGCACACCTAATTCGGTTAAACGTTCGGTAAGGTAAGTACCTGCAGTATGTCGCTCTGATAACATCACATCTGGGCGCGGGTGCAAAAATAAAGGCAATGAAATACGAGACTTGGTTACATCAACTCCTTCAGGATTAACCACTCTGTGAGTCGTCGACGGGAAGTATTGGCCTGAGGCTTCTTGTAACATATCGCCAATGTTCACGATCAAATTACCAAAATCACAGGGTACATCTAACCAACTACCGTCCGTCGCTTGTACCTGCAAACCTGGCTCATTTGAAGCGGGGAGCAAGGTGATTAAGTTAATATCTTCATGCGCAGCCGCACGAATAGCATCGACTTCTTCGTTGCCTGATAATGGCGGATAATGTAATACTCTTAAGAGTGTTTGCTCGCTGCCGTCAATCATTTGCGACAACGGCATACTGTAATGCTTACTTACGTTTTCAGGTGACTCTTGCTCTATCCAATTTAACAAGTGAGCGGCTAATGCAGATGTTTTTTTATAATAATCATTTAGTTCATCTTGCAATTCTGCAGGGCATTGCCCCCAAGGATAAAAGTGAAAATATTCTTTAATATCTTTTTTCTTAAAGCCTTTAGCAACTTCCG
>JBLHOI010000100.1:0-7070 GCA_047621375.1 Glaciecola sp. | reverse complement strand
AATCGGAAAATGTGCGGAGGATTATTTTATAAACACTTGGGGTACTGATAAAAAAGGTGCTTTGCGTATTTCCAGAGACTAGACTCAATTATCTGCTTATAGCAGATGGGAGCCGTTGTAAAATAAAACGGCCCCGGTTACTAATTATTTTGTCATGGTTTTAGACTTACAATGATACTTATTTGCTGAACCATTAATCAATCGCGCTGATATTTAGCAGCACTAATAATGGACCAAATATGGGCAATTGCACCCACAGGCCACATAAAAATAAGAATAACGGTTAGAGATAAAGTGTAACTGCCGGTCGCGATAATAAAAAAAGCTAAGGCAGCCAATATTCTACCTTGTACTAATTGCCCTAAACCGGGAATGAAAATTGAGCAAATTGCCGCAATTACATTTCCTCCAGATCCTTGTCCTGACATGTGTCCTCACTTATGAGCTTCAATATGGAAGCTATTATTTTTTAACACTCTACGTAATTTATTAGAAAGCGCACGATTGTACAAGTGTGTCAGTGGATTAGATTGTTAGCAGTTGTGACACAGAAGCCGTGATAGTTTCAGGACTAGCATCCCTAGAGATTAGTTTTAGGAACCAGTAGGTCTATTCTTCGATCATTGATATTAATGTCGAAAGTTGATCCGCTTCATTTGATGGCTTGTCCCAGCGTATTCTATGAATTCTAGGGAAGCGCAAAGCTACGCCCGATTTATGTCTTTTTGAACGATGCACTGAGTCAAAAGCAACTTCAAAAACGAGCTCTTTTTTAACTTCTTTGACTGGCCCAAAACGGCCAATAGTGTTACTGCGTATCCATTTATCTATTTGCGTTAACTCGCCATCAGTAAAACCACTGTAAGCTTTGCCAACAGGTAGCAACTTATCATCCTGCCAACAACCAAAGGTATAATCCGAGTAGAAGGATGAACGTTTACCATGGCCTCTTTGTGCATACATAATAACAGCATCGATTAGTTTTGCGTCGCGCTTCCATTTATACCATTGACCTTTGGGTCGGCCTGCTACGTAAAGGCTATCACTATTTTTGAGCATAAGCCCTTCAATGTAGCCGTTATCAGATGCGTTTGCTTGCTCTCGCAATGCCCTAAGGTCCTCAATACTATTAAACGTCAAGGGCTCTGAAAGCGTTAAGAGATTTGTTGACTGCAGCTTCGTTAACGGCTTCTCGGGTGAGCTATTCTGGATTAACAGCTGCTTAAACCATAACGTCAATTTAAGGACACGCTCGCGTAACACCTCTTCTCTTAGGTCAATACCGTCAATAAATAGGGCATCATAGACCATCATCCCAACTGGGATGTGCTGTATCAATTTGTTACTCGGTTTCTTTATGTTAAGGCGCTGTTGTAACTGATTAAAGCTATTTATCTGTCCCTCTTGCATGGCAAGTAACTCGCCATCAAATACACCCGATACCTGTTCTTCATCGATACTTGCAAGCAGATCCGGGAAACTGGTGCTGATATCATCACCTGTGCGGCTAAAAAGTGCTTTACCATTTTGATTACAGACAAGTTGTACTCGGATACCGTCATACTTCCACTCGGCTTGCCAGCACCGGGCGTTAATTTGAGTTAGCTCATTGTCGTTTATAGGATGAGCAAGCATAACTGGTTGAAATGTAATTTTTTTTGATACATCAGGTTTGTCTGCTTTGCCTTCCAACCAATCAAATAACTCAATATAAGGCGGTTCTACGCCGTGCCAGACACGCTCGATATCTTCAGTTGAAATGCTATTTTGGGGTAATTCATTAGCATATTCAGCTAATATCTTCTTCAATAATCTAGCCGAAATGCCAATGCGCAAGCCTCTGGTGCCTAATTTAATTAATGCCCAACGTTGGGGCGCAGTCATGCGATCCAATAAGTCCACTAAAATAACTTCAACCTGTTGTTTGGTACTATGCTGAAATAAGCTAATTAGCTCATGCAGCGTAGGTAATTCATGTTTACTGTCACTGCTTTGTGTTGGCCATAAATGAGCGACCGTTTCACTCATTTCACCAACATAATCATAGGACAAGGCAAACAATACAGGATCAACTCGAGCGCTAACTAACTCTTTTATGAGTTTTCGTTTAAAGAAATCAAAATTCAGAGTTCCTGCAATAGCGGCGATAGCCCAACCTTTATCTAGGGTTGAAGTGGTGCGTAAATACTCCCTCAGGATGGCCGACTTTGCCAAGTTACTTGAGGTAAAATAGAGCGTGTCTACTAGCTTTGCAAACGCTTCCATTAGGCTGAGCCTGCTGCGTTATTTTGCACGATATAACGGTGTCTAAGTAAATTTAAGGCATTGATTACCGCTGATCCCGGTGCTTTCTTCATATCTTTAGTTATCATCATTACCATCCGAACGTCCAATCAATGACAGAGCTTTCGCTTGGTATCCCATTAATTGAGCTTGATGTACTAATGCTGCTTCGCGTCCGTGTGTTACCCAGACTTCTTGTGGGTCTACTTGACTGATAGTTTGCAGTAATTCGGACCAATCGCAATGATCTGAAATAATAATTGGCAGTTCTGCCTTACGCTGTTTTGAGCGAGCGCGTATTTGCATCCAGCCTGAAGCCATCGCCGTCATTACATTAGGTAGTTTACGTGACCACCTATCATTAAGAGCGGAAGGCGGTGCTAATACTATTTCTCCTGCTAAGGACTTGAGATTTTCAAGCTCTGTAACGGGAATGATATCGCCCAGCACAATGCCATAACTTGAATACAAATTGCATAGTTTTAGTAAGGCACCATGTATATAAATAGGTTTGTGATAACCAAGTTCACGTAATGCCAAAATAACCCGTTGACACTTGCCCAGCGCATAAACACCGACCAAATGGCAGCGCTCGGGGAATAGCGCTAGTGAGGATAATAATTTATTCACTTCTTGGTCAATAGGCGGGTGCTTAAATATAGGTAAGCCAAATGTCGCTTCGGTAACAAACACATCACATGGTGTTACTTCAAAAGCAGCGCAGGTTGGGTCATAACTGCGTTTGTAGTCGCCTGATACGACTAATCGATGATTGCTATGGTCTATAACAGCTTGAGCTGAACCTAGGATATGACCTGCAGGTTTAAACATCAATTGACCACGATGCAGTGCCATTTTATCGCCATAATCAAGCTCTATTTGTTTTTCAGCATGATTGTCGCCATACCGAATGCGCATTATTGCCATGGTTTCAGGCGTGGCATATACTTCGCCATGGCCGGCTCTCGCGTGATCAGCATGCCCATGCGTTATAATAGCTCGATGCACGGGATTGACTGGATCTATGTAGGCATCTAGCCCCTCGCAATATAATCCATTTTCGTTGGTATTAATCCAATATTGGGGATGTTGCATATAACTCAGTCTACAAGTTAAAAAAACTGTTACGTTTGCATACGAATAAAATCACTCTTTAGTGCGTTTATTTTCAGCTGTTGTTCAAAATGCCTGCAAATTTATCTGCAGATTTGGCCAACAAACACCAAGCCCTTTCCATCAATAAGAGTTACTATTTATTTAATGAAATTTATTCCTGATAATTTTTTGATATGGTTTGAAAAGCGCGGATGGACACTGCGGCCTTATCAAAAAAAAATGGTAGCGGCTTTTCGCAATAAGCAATCAACTTTACTTATTGCACCAACAGGCGCAGGAAAGACATTGTCGGGATTTTTACCCTCATTAATTGACCTCGCACAGGATAAGCAAACAGGCTTACATACTTTATATATTTCACCGCTAAAAGCCCTTACGCATGACATTTATCGAAATTTACAACAGCCAATTGAAGAAATAGGGCTTTCTATTACTTTGGGGGCTAGAACTGGCGACACAACAGCATATCAACGTCAGCAACAGCGCAAAAAACCGCCGAATATTTTATTAATAACACCCGAATCGCTGATGCTAATGTTGTCCTATGCCGATGCGCCTCGGATATTTGGTAGTGTGAAGAACGTAATTGTGGATGAAGCTCATAGTTTCGCTTTCACCAAACGGGGTGACTTTACTGCTTTGGCGCTAGCGCGTTTACATTATTTAAGTCCAACAATGATTCGCTTTGGGTTATCAGCAACGGTGGCAAATCCTCCATCTTTAGCTGCGTGGTTGGGCGTTAACGGCGAACCTACAGACGTTTTACAGGTGAACAGTCGAGTTAAACCGAAGGTCAAAATTCTAGTATCAAAAGAACGAATGCCTTTTGGTGGTAATATGGGCAAGTACGCGGTTAAAGACATTTATTTACGAATTACTGAAGCGCGTACTACCTTAGTTTTTGTAAATACCAGAGCCCAAGCAGAACTGATTTTTCAACATTTGTGGAGTGAAAATAGTCAATTGTTGCCTATTGCTATTTACCACGGCTCGCTAAGTAAAGAGCAACGACTAAAAACGGCAGCAATGATGGCATCAGGAAGTTTGCGCGCAATTGTTGCAACTTCTGCTCTTGAATTGGGAGTTGACTGGGGTAATGTTGATTTAGTAATACAAGTAGGTGCCCCTAAAGGGGTTAGTCGCTTGCTACAAAGAATTGGACGTTCAAACCATACGATGGACGAGCCTTCTCAAGCATTGCTAGTGCCGGCTAATCGCTTTGAAGCCTTGGAATGCCAGTCCGCTATTGATGCCATTAAATGCAATCAGCTGGACGGTGATGAGCCTCTATCAGGTGCCCTTGATGTGTTGCCGCAGTTCATTATTAATTGTTTGTGCAGCGAAGCCGCCGCCGAAGAGCAAATTTATCAACAGATAGTTAATACAAGTTCCTACGGTGGTCTTGATCGCGTCACTTTTAGCCAATTATGGCAATTTACCGAAAACGGTGGTTATGCACTCCAAGCTTACGAGCGTTATAATCGACTGACTCAACGTGAAGATGGTTTGTTTGAGCCTGCATCAAAACGCGTAATTATGCGCCACCGTCAAAACATAGGAACAATCGTTGAAGCGGGCCGACTGAAAGTAAAGCGCTTACGACGTTCACATCAAGGTAAAGTCATAGGCGAAGTGGAAGAGTATTTTGCACAAAGTTTAGTGCCCGGCGATACCTTTTACTTTGCGGGTGAGGTGCTAAAGTTTGAATGTATTCGAGATATGTTTGTTGAGGTTAAACCGGGTAGATCTAAAGAGCCTAAAATTCCAAGCTACTCGGGTGGACAAATGCCCCTGAGTAGCTTTTTAGCTGACGGCGTACGCGCATTATTGAATTCTCCTGAAGAGTGGAAAAAAATGCCAAGGCAAGTGGTTGAGTGGCTTGAGTTACAACGCGTTTTTTCAATGATCCCGCAACCTGACAAGGTACTTATTGAGCAATTTCCTTATAGGCAGACACAGTGTACATTGTTTTATACATTCGAGGGGCGTAAGGCAAATCAAACCTTAGGTATGCTGATAACAAGGCGGATGGAGAAAATGGGACTCAAGCCACTTAGTTTCAGTATTACCGACTATGGACTTTCAATTTCATCAATTGAGTCAGTTTTCAGTGAGCATCTGCCACAATTATTTAATCCTGATATTTTGGGCGATGAATTGGAAGATTGGATGTCAGCAGCACCTATGCTTAAGCGCTCTTTTCGCCGTGTCGCTATTGTGAGTGGACTCATAGAACAACAATATCACAGCACTAAAAAAACCATGAAACAAGTCACATTTTCGACCGATTTGATATATGACACATTGCGAGAGCACGACCCTGAGCACATACTTTTGCGCGTCACTAGAGATGACGCTGAGCGTGAATTACTCGACCTGAAACGTTTAGCTGACATGTTGGTACGATTTGACCATCGCTTTGATTTTAAAGTGTTACCTAAGGCTTCACCTATGGCAATTTCGATTGTGTTGGACGGTAGATCAGAGCAAATAAAAGGGCAAGGTGCTGAATCTTTGCTTGAACAGGCAAGTTTATACCAAGAGGCAGAGAATATGCTGCAAGAAGTAAGAGATCTACTTAGCACTAGCAATGCAGGAAAAGTAGTTTGATATCAGAACAGGGCTTAATTAAAAGGTTAACAAGTCAGCAAGCTTGCATTATAGAATTTGCGCGTAATCGTCTTATACTAGACGCGTCGGGCACGTTGTATTGGCCCGCCTATGATTTACTCGTTTTCTCGGATCTACACTTTGAAAAAGGCAGTTTTTTATCGCAATTTGCTAACCCATTGCCAAGAATTGACACTCAGAAAACTCTAGATAATATGCAAAATGTGTTAATAACTTATCAACCCACTTCTGTCATTTGCTTGGGCGATAGCTTTCATGATGGTAATGCGATTAGTCGAATGGATATAGGTAATATTGAGGTACTTAATAACATGGTTAACTCAGTGCCAGATTGGCTGTGGGTACTGGGTAATCACGATCCTGAAATCCCTCGCGAAATAGCAGGTGGCTCACTATTTAGTCTTAAAAAAGACAATCTTTTATTGGTTCATGAACCTGAAGATCTACGTCAATCAGGTAACGCTAGTGGGACAATTGAAGCTCAAATAGTGGGGCATTTTCATCCTAAAATGCGGATTAAAAAATCGGGACATACTATGTCAGGTAAATGCTTTGTTGTTGGCCATGATATCTTACTAATGCCCGCTTTTGGGCAATACACAGGGGGGCTTTCTATTGAGCACAAGGTAATCAAACGTATGCTTGGTGAAAAGTCATCCGAGTACCTGTTATACGCGCAAAAAATATTTAACATCAAGTAGTACAACTTAACTGTATTTTTATCATTGCGCGTATCAGATGTAAAATAAGGCGCCTAAAAGTCATCGACTAACTGCAGAGCCAGATTAGTTTTAGTCGCGCCAGCGTTTGGTTAGATCACCGTAAGCATCTATTCTTCTGTCTCTGAAATACGGCCAAATTCGTTTCACGTTTTCGGTGCGTTGCATGTCGAGTTCAACTGACAACACTTGCTCATTATCACTGTTTGCTTGGGCTAGTATTTCCCCTTGTGGGCCAGCAATAAAACTGTGTCCCCAGAACTGAATACCTGACTCGCCAGCAACGAGAGAAGGCTCAAAGCCAACACGATTAGCCACAAC
>JBLHOI010000099.1:0-7114 GCA_047621375.1 Glaciecola sp. | reverse complement strand
TTTTGTCTAAAAAAGGCGACATCGCTTTTTTAAACCGAATGACAAATGAAATATTTAGTCCACAAGACATGGGGTTACCGGATGTTGACTTAAATTGGTTCGGTGATCGTTTATATGCGCTTGAGCATAACAAAATGTATTCGCTTGAAATTCAAAACCTGCAAGGTATAACCACACTTAAGAGCCTTTTTTCGGAAGTCTGGTATGAAGGTTATGAAGAACCAGCATATGTTTGGCAGACGAGTAGTGCAGCCGAAAATTATGAAACTAAATTCAGTATTGTTCCTTTGATCGTGGGCAGCTTAAAAGCTTCTTTCCTTGCTTTATTTGTCGCAATCCCTCTTGCTTTGGGGGCGGCCATATACACATCATATTTTGCAGACCCCGCTGTACGACAATATCTTAAACCAACAATAGAAATGCTCGAAGCTGTGCCATCTGTAGTGATTGGTTTTATTGCTGCCGTTTGGATGGTGCCAATAGCAGAAGAGTTCTTGCTTTCGGTCATCTTGTTTATTATCGCTTTGCCTATATTGTTGGTTACCGCTGCATTGTTGCAATCGAGAGCTGCCAACTGGTTTGATGATAAGTTTGACCGCCGCTGGGAAATCGTAGTCATCATTCTGGCAGTAGTACTACTCGGGTTATTTTGTTTTTCACTCAGTGATGTATGGCGTTTTATGCTGTTTGGCAGTGCCGAGTTTGGCGACCAAAATGACAATATAATGAATATATCGAAAACCACAATCGTCGTTGCTATTGCATTAGGTGTGGCTATATCACCAAGCATTTATTCGCTAGCTGAAGATGCATTGTTCGAAGTGCCTGAAAGCATCAAACAGGCCTCCTTTGCGCTGGGTGCAACCAAATTACAAACGTTGCGCCGTGTCATTATTGCAGTCGCAATGCCCAGTATTCTCTCGGCCGTAATGTTGGGTTTTGGGCGCGCATTCGGTGAAACTATGATTGTACTAATGGTCACGGGTAATACGCCTATTAGTGACTGGAATATTCTGGAAGGTTTGCGCTCCATGACAGCTAACTTAGCAATAGAAATGCAAGAATCAAATGTAAACAGCAGTCATTTTAATACCTTATTTTTAACGGCAAGTATTTTGTTTATTTTTACCTTTATTGTTAATACTGCTGCAGAAATTCTACGCAACCGTTTACGCAAGGTGTATACCGATGCGTAAATTTAGTGCGACGGAACAACAAACGATATCAAGCTTTGCTAGTGGCCTAAGTGCTGCTATTTTACTGATTGCGTTGATAAGCTTAGTGCTCTTTATTGTGTTAAAAGGCTCCGCTTATTTTTGGCCATCACAAGTTTTTAAAGTCACCACTTATGATAAATCCATCTATGAAAGTAGCGTTTTTGTGCCTAGTTCACTTGATATTGATGAATTTAACGCTGCATTGACTAATAAACTCAATGCGCAGTTTTTCAGTTCAAAGCAACCTATGCCGTTGATAGTTGTTGAGCAAGTAGATGCCGTTTATCAGATTAATTTGCGTTCGGGCGCGATTCAATATGGCAACTTTAAGCAGATTAATACACCTAATAGTGAGCTGCTTGAGCTTGCTGAGTTAAATGATGTGATCGCCAGTGTGGCTCTTTTTCAAAGTGAACTGCACAAGATACAAACTAACTACTTGACGGTATTGCATCGTAAAATTGCACAGTTGAATCAATCTGGTGTCAGTGAACAAGCACCTGCGCGGTTGAAAGAACTTGAACAATTCACTTACTGGCAGCAAAAAGCCGAAGCGTTGAGTCAAAAAATCGCCTCCTATCACTTACTTTTTATCGACGCATCAGGACAGGTCTTTGATATTCTCGTGAAAGACATTGACCGTATATTTCAGCCGAATGTCATGAGCTTATTTGATAAAATTTCATATAGCGGCAATAAAATCATCGAATTTGTCTCAGAATCCCCCAAACAAGCTTCTACTAGCGGTGGCGTTTTCCCTGCGTTATTTGGCACGGTATTAATGGTTTTATTGATGGCGGTTATCGTCGCGCCTTTTGGTGCCATGGCCGCCATTTATTTACATGAATATGCGCCCAACAATATGACAACGTCGGTGATTCGGATTTGCGTAAGTAACATGGCTGGCGTGCCGAGCGTTGTCTATGGTGTTTTTGGCTTAGGCTTTTTTGTATATACTCTGGGAGGCTCGATTGACTCACTCTTTTATAGCGACTCTTTGCCATCACCTACATTTGGTTCACCGGGGTTGTTTTGGGCTGCGCTGACTATGGCGTTGTTAACACTTCCCGTGGTAATTGTATCCACAGAAGAGGGCTTGCGTCGCGTACCTGAGGGGCTACGAGCGGGCAGCTATGCGTTGGGTGCGACTAAAATGGAAACCATCTGGAAAACGGTATTGCCGGTAGCCAGTCCGGGTATAATGACAGGTGTCATTCTCGCTATTGCCCGTGCAGCTGGAGAAGTAGCACCGCTAATACTCGTCGGTGCGGTAAAATTTGCACCTAGTTTACCTATTGATGGCGAATTTCCGTTTTTACATTTCGAGCGCCAGTTTATGCATTTAGGCGTCTTCATCTATGATGGGGCGTTTCATAATCAAACAAACACGCAAGGCTCGTCAATGATGTTTGCAAGTTGCATGTTATTGTTGTTAATAGTTTTCATCTTAAATTTATTTGCTATTATCGTGCGTAACAGACTGCGCGACCGTTATGTGCGCATTTAGTCTCACTAATTGCGTTATATAGCTTCTTTTGCGCTATTTATAGCCGTTTTAATTACCGTCCTGATCGCGGTTCTATTAGTCATAGGAATAGTAAACAGCCCTTATGTTAAAGCTTTTTGAAACTGAAACTCTTGCGTTAGACAAGCTCACTGATGAGCAAACGGCCATCAAGGTGACGGATTTCAGTGTATGGTTAAATAACAGTCTTGTTTTAAACAAGATAAATATGCGTATTCCAAAAAATAAAATAACGGCAATGATTGGTCAAAGTGGCTGTGGTAAATCGACATTACTGAGTAGCTTTAACCGAATGAATGAACTTAACCAAAAATATGCGTTTAGTGGTGAAGTGCAAATAGATGGCCGTGATATTTATAATAAAAAAGAAAATGTAGCCAAATTACGAACACGCGTCGGCATGGTTTTCCAACGGCCCAATCCTTTTCCGATGAGTATTTACGAAAATGTGTGTTTTGGATTACGAATTCAAGGTAAAACTGAGCGTAGAATGCTCGACGACATTGTCGAGACGTCACTGCGTAATGCAGCTTTATGGGACGAAGTCAAAGGCCGCTTATTTGACTCTGCACTGCTACTTTCAGGTGGCCAACAACAACGCTTGGTGATTGCACGTGCGCTCGCATTAAAACCCGAAATACTGTTACTCGATGAACCCACCTCTGCGCTTGATCCATTAACAACCTTGCATATAGAGGAGCTGATAAACCAGCTTAAAAAGACCACGACTGTTGTCATTGTGACACATAATATGCAACAAGCAGCCAGGGTATCGGATTATTCTGTTTTTCTGCATCAGGGTGAACTTATTGAGTATTCTGATAGTGACTCGCTTTTTACTATGCCAGCTAAAAAGCAAACCGAAGATTATATAACTGGTCGTTATGGCTAATTAAAGGAACGTGACGATTCATGAAAAGACATTTGGAGTTAAATACGCACATATCAGGCAAGTTCAATCAAGAACTTGAGAACTTGACCAACTCTGTTTTAACTATGGGTGGCGAAGTTGAGCAGCAGCTAATTAATACCATTACTGCCATTCGCGAAAATAATGCAAGTTTAGCTGAGCGAGTATTGCTAAATGATTTAAAGATTAACTCAATGGAAGTGCAGATAGACGATGAGTGCATGCGCATTATCGCTAAACGGAACCCAACGGCAAGTGATCTTAGATTAATAATGACAGTCTCGCGAGCAACAACTGATATTGAGCGCATTGGTGATGAGATATGTCGTATTGCTAAATTGGTGACCAAAGACAAATTACCCCCCTCTGATATCGTCTTAGGCGGCATGCTAATGATTGCCGAAAAGGTCGTGATTATGATGCGCGGAACCTTTGATGCATTTGCGCGCCAGGATGAGAATTCAGCAATTGCTGTCTATGAGCAAGACGACGCTATTGACAAAAAACACAAAGAATTGCTCAAACAAACGGCAAATGAAATGCAAAATGATCACACCGAGATGCAGAAGTGGTTTGATGTGCTTTGGGCGATCCGTTCTTTAGAGCGAATTGGTGATCGTTGTAAAAACTTGTGCGAATACATACTCTTTCTTACCTATGGAAAAGATGTTCGACATTCCTCGATGAAAAAAATCGTTAAAAAATTAATGAAGTAAGTCACTTTATAGATTTATATATTTTTGAATGCTTGCGATCATTCTGTCATGTTGTACCATAACGCCGTCTAACTTTTGAATCACAGCTATGACTTCGAGATTTCTCAATATTTTTGTTTACGGACAAATTGCCCACAGGTCAGCCAATACAAGGTTGATCACTATAAATTCATCGGTAAAATCCCCACGTCTAGGTTCTATTAATTTATGGATATAATTACAAGTTACGGTTTTCTATTGGTCGTTATGGCTGCAGTTGTTGGCTTTTTTATGGCTTGGGGCATAGGTGCTAACGACGTTGCCAATGCAATGGGCACTTCAGTAGGTTCAAAAGCAATCACCCTCAAACAAGCCATTATAATTGCAATGATTTTTGAATTTGCAGGCGCTTATCTAGCTGGCGGCGAAGTTACATCGACCATTCGCAAGGGTATTATTGATGTCTCATATTTTACTGATATTCCAGAATACCTAGTTTTGGGAATGATAGCCTCATTACTCTCTGCTGGCATATGGTTAGCGGTTGCGTCCTATTTCGGATGGCCAGTGTCGACTACGCATTCTATCATAGGCGCAATTATTGGTTTTACCGCCGTAGGTGTCAGTCCTGATGCTGTTGAATGGGGCAAAGTGGGTGGTATTGTTGGTAGTTGGGTTGTCACTCCTGCTATATCTGGTCTCATTGCGATACTTATTTACATGAGCGCTAAGAAGCTCATTTTTGACCGTGCTACACCACTTATTTACGCAGTGAAATATGTCCCTATTTATATGGGTCTTGCTGGGTTTATTATGTCACTAGTGACTATTAAGAAAGGTCTCAAGCATGTTGGCTTAGGCCTGCCTGAAGAACAAGGCTATATGTTAGCAGTTGTCATTGGCGTCATTGTCGGTTTAATCGGTATGGTATTAATTCGCCGTCTTCATGTTGAAAAAGCATTAACCACCGAAGAGCAAACCGCCAGTGTTGAAAAGATATTTGCTATTTTAATGGTATTAACGGCTTGCTGTATGGCATTCGCACATGGCTCGAACGACGTAGCAAACGCAATTGGCCCGTTAGCAGCAGTTGTTAGTGTCGTTAGTAATGACGGTGCTATATTGGACAATGCGGACCTTGCATGGTGGATATTACCTCTGGGCGGTTTGGGGATCGTGGCGGGTTTAGCTTTGTTTGGCCACCGTGTCATGAAAACGATTGGTCAAGGGATTACGCATCTGACCCCAAGTAAAGGTTTTGCTGCCGAATTGGCCGCTGCTACAACGGTCCTGATTGCATCAGGAACAGGTCTGCCTATTTCTACGACGCAAACCTTAGTGGGTGCGGTATTAGGTGTGGGTATTGTGCAAGGTGTCGCAGCACTTAATGGTAAAGTAATCCGCAGCATTATCATTTCTTGGATAGTAACACTTCCTGCAGGCGCATCGCTTTCTATCATTTTCTTCTTCATATTAACATTCTCCTTTGGTGTATAGTTTTTAGTTGGTATAAACTAGATGAATGAAGCTACCTAATTTAAAACACCTACACTATCTGACAGTGTTGCATAAAGAGCAGCACTTTCATCGAGCCGCTGAAAAATGTAATGTCAGTCAGTCTACGTTAAGCGCTGCGGTGCAAAATCTTGAAGATGGCATTGGTCAACAATTGCTAGAACGAGAACACAAAAACTTCGTTTTTACCGATTTTGGTGAAGCGCTTGTCGAAAAAAGTAAACTCTTACTTAGTCAGACACATGAATGGATTGAATTTGCAGAGTCGGCTGGCGACTGGAAGTCAGGCACACTGAGATTGGGCGTCATTCCAACCATTGCACCATTTTTATTTGAAGGCCTCATAAGAACAATTCATGCTAATTTGCCTGATATCAAATTACAGTTGCATGAAGATACCACCGATAATTTACTCAGCAGGCTTGGCGATGGCGAGCTAGATTTGCTCATCCTTGCACTACCGATGCAAACACCGGGTTGTCGTCAACTCATTCTAGGACACGATCCTTTTCATTTAATCGCTCATAAAAACAGTGTAAAAGACTTGAAAGCCCAGCCGTCGGTTGATTCACTACCCAAAGATAGTATCTTCCTATTACAAAAAGAGCATTGCCTAACTGAGCATGCGGTGAGCGCTTGTGGTTTGAAACACAAAGAACAAGTGAGCTCCTTGACCGCTAATAGTTTACATACACTGGTATCACTCGTTAATAGTGACATGGGTTATACATTTTTGCCAGAACTGGCATTACAGCAAAATATATTAAATGGCACCGATGTAGTTAGTTTGCCAGCTGAAGATAATGCCTTTAGAGATATCGGGGTTGTATGGCGCAATGGAACGACGCGAATTCAACTTTTTCGATATGTTGCTAAAATGGTGGCACCATTAATTCCCCAACCTGTTGATATTTTTTAACAGGGTAAAAAATTTTATCGTCATGAAACTGTCATGATGATTTGTCAAGATGATCTTAGTAGACCATCTACCAAGATAACAGCCTCTACCATGTTAGGTAGTAATTGAATAGACAATATATTTAGTGGTATCGTCTTTAAAATAAAAAAATTGAGGGAACAACAGATGTTACAGTCAAAATTTAAAATTAGCCTATTAGCTTTAGCGATGGGTTTTGTGTTGGCAGGATGCGGATTAGACGGTGATGATGGGGACACTGGTGAAGTCGGCACTCAAGGACCACAAGGCGATCCAGGTATTGATGGCGGTAATGGTGACAACGGTCAAAATGGC
>JBLHOI010000098.1:0-7135 GCA_047621375.1 Glaciecola sp. | reverse complement strand
GACAAGCGCGCTGGCGATGTCTTGCCATTGCAATCGGTTTTTCTCAAAATAAGGTTCAATAAATACGGTGATCACCGGAAACGTAAATAGCGCAATAATACCGACGGATACGCTAGATAACTGCATAGCCATAAAGTACGTAACCCAATGCACTGCCATAATAATACCGAGCCCGAATGCAATGAAATAGTCTCTCTTTGAATTCAACCACAACCTTTCCCCAGCTAACTTAGTAGCTACAAAAAGTAGCAGACAAGCCACGACAGAGCGTCCAAAGGTAATGTCAACGGCGCCTAGTGGGATCAGCTGCGAAAAAAGTGCAGTGCCGCCTAATAACATAACAGTTAAGTGCAATGATATTAGGCTTTTTTTGATCGGGTCCATCAATGTTATTCAGAATCGATTAGTGATTCTTCATCGTCTTTTAAAACGGCGAATGGTTCGCCCAAACGAGTTAACATGCCAGCCTGCAGGTCAGTAAATTCGACTGCGTTGGGTTCGAAACAAACAATTATTGTTGAACCCAATTTGAAACGACCCATTTCATCGCCTTTGTTTAGCTGAATATCTTGTTCTTCATATTGCCAATGTTGCACGGTTTTGCCTGCTGGTGGTGTTATGTTACCGGCCCAAACAGTCTCAATACTAGCAACAATCGTGGCGCCAACGAGGACAATCGCTACCTTACCTGCAGGCGTATTAAATATCGTTACAACGCGTTCATTTCGCGCAAACAACCCAGGTACGTTTGCTGCGGTTAATGGATTTACTGAGAAGAGCTCACCAGGTATGTGCAACATATCCGTAAGTTTGCCGTCAATGGGCATATGAATCCGATGATAGTCCTTTGGTGATAGATAAATAGTGGCAAAATCGCCTCCTTTAAATGCACTCGCTAGTTCGGGCTTACCACCTAGCAGGGTCGTAAGACTGTAATTATGGCCTTTTGCCTGAAAAATCGCATCGCCAATAATCTTTCCGAATTGGCTGACTCGGCCATCAACTGAATGGCAAAGTTGTTTTTCATTATCGTCGATAGGACGAAGGTCGTCTTTTAATTGGCGCGTAAAAAATGCATTAAAAGTATTATAGTGGGTTGGTTCGGAATACTTTGCTTCCGACATATCAACTTTAAATGCCTTAATGAAAGCCCTAATAAGAAACTGGGTTAAGGCGCCAGCTTCCGCTGCCGCTAACCAACCGACCATTCTTGATACTAGGTGTTTGGGTAGTATGTATTGAACGCGTATCTTAAACCAATCTAGCACTGAACTCTCTCCATTATCTATTATTCGTTATTGTACAACAAAGAATAAACTATTGAGAAATTAAGTTCTTATTTGAAATTACCCTTTCGCATAAGAAGGACGATTTTCCTCTACAGATTCAACAATCTTATGATAACTTTCATAGCGGTCTTCTGTAATTTTTTCGTCTATAACAGCTTGTCTGATAAGGCAACCCGGATCGGTTCCATGCTTGCAATCAGTAAACTTGCAACCACCTATATAATCCCGAAATTCAATGAAACCAGAGGTAACTTTTTCAACGGGTAAGTGCCAAAGACCAAATTCTCTCACTCCTGGAGAATCAATTAAGTCACCACCTTGCTCAAAATGTAATAATTTTGCCGCGGTTGTAGTGTGCTGCCCTAAGCCTGAATTTTTAGAAATATCACCAACAACTTCCTCTGCATCAGGCAGTAATTGGTTAATTATACTGGACTTTCCTACCCCACTTTGGCCAACAAATACGCTAATCTTGTCTTTTAATAAAGTGGACAGCTCAGCAATACCTTCCTGAGTAACACAACTCATGTAGATTACTCTATAACCAATTTCTTCGTAGATTTCGACGACTTCTTTTACGTACTCACGGTCTTCGTCACTTAGCAGTTCCATTTTATTGATGACTAAAACCGGTTGTATGTCGACATCTTCACATGCGACCAAATATCGGTCGATAATATGGGCTGACAATTGAGGTACTATCGCTGCTACAACAATAATTTGGTCTATATTGGCTGCAATGGGTTTTACGCCATCGTAAAAATCAGGCCGAGTGAGTGTAGTAATCCTGTCTAAAACAACTTCAATTACACCACGGTCACGCGAATCATCTGATTGGGAAGGTCGAAACAACACGTTATCACCGCAAACAACTGAGGTAACTGTTCGTCGAATATGACACTTATGTACAATGCCGTCATCAATGGATTCGACATTAGCATGTTTCCCAAAACGACCAATAACGCGGCCTTTTAATTCCGCACCAAGGTGCTCGTCACTATGCGCTACCTGCTTGCTTGCGAGGCGTTTTGTACGGTTATCTTTGACCTGTCGTTTTTGACGATCGGATAGTTTTGGTTTTTTAGCCACGTGAACCTTGTCAATTGAATACTTGCTGGCGAAATGCTTACTCGCATGTTACCTTTTTTAGTTATTATTTTCATGATATTTAACAGCAGGGGTGATCATGTCACTGAATGACTCGCATAATGACTCGAATTTAGTTTGGATTGATATGGAAATGACGGGGCTGGACCCCGAAACTTGCGTAGTCATGGAAATTGCAACTATCGTAACAGATAAAGAGCTCAATATATTGGCGCAAGGTCCAGTAATTGCGGTGTATCAGCCTACTGATGTGTTGGACAATATGGATGAATGGTGTGTGAAAACACACGGTTCGACAGGATTAACAGCACGCTGCCTCGCGAGCGACTATGATGTGAATGCTGCTGCAAGTGAGACGATAAAATTTTTAGAGAACTATGTGCCCAAAGGTAAATCTCCCTTATGCGGTAATACAATTGGTCAAGACCGACGTTTCCTAGTTAAATATATGCCAGAGTTGGAACAGTATTTTCATTATCGGAATGTCGATGTCAGCACAATAAAGGAATTAACAGCTCGGTGGAAACCGGAGGTGCTAGCCGGATTCAAGAAGAAAGGTGTGCATTTAGCATTAGATGACATCATTGAATCAATTGATGAAATGAAGTTCTACCGAGAGAATGTGTTTAAGATTTAGCCAGATGCAGGTTATTTTACAAATAATTGCAAATTAGACTTGCACTGCTCCGAGATGTTTGTAGAATGCGCGTCCAGATTGCGGGAATAGCTCAGCTGGTAGAGCACGACCTTGCCAAGGTCGGGGTCGCGAGTTCGAATCTCGTTTCCCGCTCCAAATATAAAAAAAAGCACAGTTTTACTGTGCTTTTTTGGTTTTAGCGAACTCACTTTGCGTTAATTAAGCAGTTAAGCTAAACAGCCCCTCGTATTTACTGAAAAAATTCAAATTACTGCAATTACCTCGCGTGACGACGAGTTTAGTTAGACGCTACCGATGGACCTTCCTGATATGCTAACCTGCACCTACAATCTTCAAATTATACACTTACTAAGGTCTGTTTTATGCGCATAGTGAATCCACTAAGAACCTTTGCTGACAACGCTATGAAAAAGCCGCTATGGCTGCGTTTTAAGATACTGACTTGGATGTTTAGATATAAAGTTAAACTGGTCGGTACATGTCAAATAGACATAAAAGAAACTGATTTGAAAAGCGTCACTTTTTTTGTTAAAAACCGTAGAAAAGTACAAAATCATATCGGCAGCGTTCACGCAGCGACCATGGCATTGATAGCGGAATCAGCAACTGGATTTGTCGTTGGGGTAAATTTACCTGGCGATAAACTCCCTCTCATTAAAAGCATGAATCTTAGGTACGTAAAGCGAGCTTGTGGCGATATGCAAGCAACGGCAACGCTCACTGATGAGCAAATACAAATTTTGAAAAACGAACCAAAAGGTGATTTCATGGTTGCTGTTAAAGTCACCGATGAGAGTGGTGATGAGCCGGTCGTTGCCCAAATGCATTGGGCATGGGTATCAAAAGACAAAAAATAATTACGACAGAATGTCGTTAAAAACGTTTATCCAATCACTCTATTTAGTCGCGTTTTAATATGTTTTCTTGATCATAAATAGCGACTTATTAGTAATTAATTAGGTGGGTACTTAATCAACCTAAGATTTATATGAACACCTATTTTTATAATGTTTCAATTAGCAGTTGACAAACCCGCAAGTTCGGATTACTAATGCGGACTGTAAGCGAGTCCCATTGTTTTTTGTCTCAATTCGGGGAGCAATTTCTTGTGTTAAACATGAATAGCGAATCACTGTTAAAACGTTTGTTTAGCGATCCTAAACATTATCCTTATGGTTTTTCTCGTTCTGGCGATTTTTCTATCGCTGAGAGCAAGGCTCTATCGCAGTATGGTTGCTTGATTTCCGCGTTAGTTGATGGCCACTTATTGCCATCAAACGTTGAAGAGATAGGCTTTATCGATTCTGCGTTAGGACGCAAGCAACCAGATACCACTGCAGAACGTGCTTGGTTAAAGTACCAAACCCGTATTAATCGACCAAAATATGCCAGTATACATGGCACCAAGAAAGCATCGAACGAGAGCCGATTAGATGACGACTTAGTAAATGATATAGATGATGAAATAGATATTAGTTTGGATGATTAATTAGGTTAAACATCCTATTTACATGCTCTTTACATTCAAATAATAGGATGAATATCCTATTATTTAGGTATATTGAGATGTTTGTTTCACTTTTTCTCTATATTGGGTTTTATCTTTGTTCCGAGTGGGCTATATTCAGTTAGCTAGTTTTTTTGATGACGAAACCGCATAAGGAGAGAGATCTGTGAAAATGATGTCGGGCGCTGCAATGGTAGTAGAAGCCCTAAAAGAAGTTGGTGTAACGCACTTGTTCGGTTATCCGGGCGGCGCGGTGCTAGATATTTACGATGCCTTACATGCTCAAGACGATATTAAACATGTACTTGTGCGACACGAGCAAGCGGCTGCACACATGGCCGACGGCTATGCTCGGGCTACCGGTAAAACCGGGGCTGTATTAGTCACGTCCGGACCGGGCGCAACGAATACAATTACTGGCATAGCGACAGCTTTTATGGATTCTATTCCAATGGTCATTTTGTCAGGCCAAGTTCCTTCGATGCACATTGGAGAAGACGCCTTTCAAGAATGTGACATGGTTGGAATATCAAGACCTGTTGTTAAACACAGCTTTTTAGTCAAAAAAGCCGAAGACATTCCAATGGCAATTGCAAAAGCTTTTTACATTGCTAATTCTGGTCGTCCAGGTCCGGTGGTCGTTGATTTACCGAAAGACATCGTTAACGTACAAGATTCACATCCTTATGTGTTCCCTGATGACGTAACAATGCGTTCTTACAATCCAATATTGAAAGGCCATAGTAAACAAATCAAAAAAGCGGTTGCATCAATGCTGAAGTCACAGCGCCCTGTATTATATGTAGGGGGTGGTGCAATTGTAGCGGAAGCAGCGACTTATGTGACGCAATTGGCAGAACTTTTACAGGCACCCGTGTGCAGCACGCTAATGGGGCTGGGTGCTTTTTCATCAGTACATCCTCAGTTTGTTGGTATGTTGGGCATGCACGGCACCCTTGAAGCCAATAAAACGATGCATAATTCAGATTGTATTATTGCATTGGGTTCACGTTTTGACGACAGAGTAACTAACAATGTAGATAAATTTTGTCCGCATGCTGACATTATTCACGTGGATATTGACCCTGCTTCTATCTCAAAAATTGTAAATGCACATATTCCAGTGGTTGGTTCCGTTGATAAAGTGGTTTTGCAAATGTTAGATCTGCTAGCGGATGCAGATTTTACTAACCAAGAAGAAAAGCTTGCTGATTGGTGGCAACAAATTGAAGAATGGCGTGGCAAAAAATGCTTGCATTTTGACCAGTCTACTCAGGTAATAAAGCCACAAAAAGTTATTCAATCTTTGTATGAGCATACAAAGGGTGATGCATATGTGAGTTCTGACGTGGGCCAGCATCAAATGTTTGCGGCATTGTATTACCCGTTTGCGAAACCTCGTCGCTGGATTAATTCAGGTGGATTAGGCACTATGGGATTTGGCCTTCCCGCGGCAATGGGTGTGCAGTTTGCTTATCCCGATGCGGTATCTGTCGTGGTAACGGGTGATGGTAGTATTCAAATGAATATTCAAGAGCTATCAACCTGTATGCAATATGGTTTACCGATAAAGATTATCTCATTGAACAATCGTGCTCTTGGTATGGTTCGTCAATGGCAAGATTTGAATTATAAAAGCCGCTATTCTAGTTCATATATGGATTCTATGCCTGATTTTGTTAAGTTGGCTGAAGCATACGGTCATACCGGAATTAAAGTAGATCATCTTGATGAATTAGACGATGCAATGGCACGCTGTTTTGCGACTCCTGGTCTTGTGTTTATGGATATCATGGTTGACCAAAATGAACACGTTTATCCTATGCAAATTAAATATGGTGCAATGGATGATATGCGGCTGAGCAAAATGGAGCGCACATAATGAGACGAATTATCTCAGTTCTCATGGAAAATGCGCCAGGTGCATTATCAAGAATAGTGGGTGTTTTTTCGCAACGTGGTTTCAACGTTGACTCTCTTTGTGTAGCGCCAACCGACGATGAAAGTTTGTCTCGATTGACTATCATAACGCAGGGAAGTGACAAAGTTATTGAGCAAATTACTAAACAGGTAAATAAGCTGATTGACGTTTTAAAAGTAGCCGAGCTTACCGAAGGTCCTCACATTGAACGCGAGTTAATGCTTATAAAAGTAGGCACTAAAACAGAGTTGTCGCGCGCCGAGGTAAAGCGAAATGTAGATATCTTTAGAGCACGTATCCTAGATGTAAATGCCAATAACTACACGATTGAAATTACGGGAACTAGCGATAAGTTATGTGCATTTGAAGATGTAATGTCCCAATGTGGCGATATTATTGAATCTGCACGCACCGGTGTTTGTGGTTTGGCAAGAGGCGACAAAGCGCTGCGACCGTAGCGTTTGGAGTGAAATTGTGACAATCACCATTGCTCAAATTTGTTGAATTAATTAGCAGTTTTAGCTAATAATTATTTGCAATGGTGTTTTTTGTGTTACACTCATCTCGTTTCTGAAAAGACAATGTTATTTAGTTTGATACTGTAAGTGCTATATACCTCTTTGTTCACGCCCGTGACCATTAGTTAGACGTTA
>JBLHOI010000097.1:0-7138 GCA_047621375.1 Glaciecola sp. | reverse complement strand
AATCACTCCCCAAGAAACCGATAAATAAGCCAATGGACAGAAGGTAAAAAGCCAAAGCCCAGTAGGTTATCACACACTTACTAAGGTATATGGCAAACGCGATAGACAATACAATAGCCAATAACAATGGTTGGCCAATTGTCACGCCAAGCCACGCCACAAAGAATAATTGATAGGCAATAGTTATATACGAAAACAACGCAATCGCAAACTTGTGCCTACTTTCAAATGCCTGTTGCTGCGCACGCTGTTTAAAGTAGAACCCCATTGCAATTGCACCACCCACATTAAAAATGGTGAAAGCAGCTAAAGCAGGCCAGCCATAGTCTCGGCCCAGTATTAAAGGGAAAAACCCACCCAGACACCACAGCCATGAGCAGGCTAGATAGAAAGCGTACTGAACAGTAGTTGACAAGTTTAAGTGCCCACCGGCCACATATGGAAACTGATGGTACCAGCACCAATTCGTCGGCCAGATTTGTTTTTATTGGTTCGAAATACTTTGATAGTCATCTCTATATTAAATTTACCACCGGCTTTAATTTTCTCCGCTAGTTCATCTAAATCGACAGACGCCTTATACATAATTGCGTCTAAGCTGGGTAATAAAAAACGGTAGTTCAAACGAGTGCAAATCATACGATAGTTACCTCTGCTCAGCATAAACAGATAAGAACCTGCAGCCAACTCCGAATTACCTAAAATAGCGCCGCCGGACATTGTGCCATACCAATTCAGGTTCAAGCGTCTTTTGGGCAAGATCGCATAATAATCGTCTTCGACGAAATTCATTTTCAAGCCACTTTTAAAAACAAAAGGCATATAAAAGAAGCTGAGCAGCCTATTAAAAAACCGACTTTTTATCGACAAGCGATTAAAATATTTTTCTAGCTTTGGTGGTAATGGGATAGCCATGGAGAACCTACAAACAAATCAATAATAATAACGAATAAAACGCACTCATCGAACGAGGGGGCATCTTAACAGCCGTTGGCTGAGATGTTTAGTTATATTCGCATTGAGTGCAGTTCATCACCTGTGGATTTGTACTTTGGAGTTTTTAAATAACGAATTACCATGCGTCAACTATTGTTTATTTGCGCCGAGAGCTGTTAGTCACTAGGTTGGAATCAGCATTGCGACTGCAACCTAATAACATTAACAGGAGCACCACCAAATCAAAGAAACAGATCAATGGTTTTCTATAAGAAGATTATTTTAGCCTTAGGATACCAATCATCAGACAAATAGCGCCACCAATTAAGCCTAGCCATGCTTCAATAGGAGTATCTCCGCTCAATGCGCGCCCAATTTTTGAACTCGCAGAGTCGTAAACATCGTATCCCCAGAAACATAAAGCAGTTCCTAATATAATCAAAATGATACCAAGCAGTTTATTATTCATTATAATCTCTTGTTATTATTCTCTAAATTTAGTTAAGCGAGTTAGACTAATCTGCGACAGTATTTAGTTGTATTGACCTAGAGCTTTCTAGCCTTGAAGCGCTTCCCCTTAATACGACGCTCACGAAACTGACTTAAGGCACGCTTTACGCTTCTCGCTTTGATCGCAATGTAAGTATTACGAGCAGAAATAGAAATTTTCCCAATATCTTCACCTGGCACTTCCGCTTCTTTAGTTAGCGCACCTAAAATATCTCCAGCTCTCAACTTGTCACGTTTACCGCCATCCACCGCGATACACACGAATTCAGGTTCTCTTATGCGATTTGCATGAAAGCGCACGCCTTGAATATGAAGTTTACTGATTTTCGCATCCGTTTTTGCCGCTATTTCGTCTAACCTGTGCTCTTCGGCATCATCAATTAAGGTAATCGCTAAGCCTTTTTCTTCGGCGCGCCCAGTTCGTCCAATCCGATGCGTGTGAGTATCGATGTCTTCGCTTACTCTATGGTTGATGATTAAATCAACACGTTCGATGTCAAGTCCACGCGCAGCAACATCAGTCGCTACTAACACGCTGACGGTTTTATTCGCAAATCTGGCTAATACTTGGCTGCGCTCCGACTGTTCTAAATCACCATGCAAACCTACAGCAGCAAATCCCATTTGGTATAACTCTTCACTGAGTTCTCTGGTTTCACGCCTTGTACGGCAAAATACAATCGTCGACTCTATTTGATGATGGGTAAGCAAAGCGGCTACCGCCTGAGTGCGATGCTCATTACTAATACGATAAGCTTGCTGTTCTATATTAGGCGCCGACTGTCCATCTTCAACCTTTATGATTTTTGCATTGCGTTGGTACTGATCGGTAATACTTTTTATTTGATCTGGAAAAGTGGCCGAGAATAATAACGTTTGTCGTGTTGCAGCTGAAGATGTTCGTGACAGATGATGCATGACCACCCGCATCTCGTCTTCAAAACCCATATCAAGCATACGATCAGCTTCATCAAGGACAAAACAATTTACTTTCTTTAAGCTTAATGTGCGCTTGCCAATATGGTCCATAATGCGACCTGGTGTGCCAACTACGACATTAGCACCGTAGCGTAATGATATTATTTGCGGCCCCATAGGCATTCCACCCACCAGCGCCACAACTTTTAAATTAGACATCCGCTTTGCCAATATACGAATTTGCTCAGCCACTTGTTCGGCTAATTCGCGCGTTGGACACATAATGAGGGATTGCGGATTTTTAAGGTCGACATCTATCTTGCTTAGCAGCGCCAATCCAAAGGCGAGCGTTTTACCGCTGCCTGTTTTAGCTTGCACAGCAACATCAGCGCCTGCCAATACATCAGGTAAGCACGCCTGTTGAGTTTGCGTCATTTGCGTGAACTCTAAGGCATTTAAGGCTTCCATCAAAGGTTCCGATAAACCTAAGCTAGAAAATGAAGTGACGTTATTTGCAGCAGTTGATGTCATGCTAATTTCCATTGTAGGGTCTCGCCTGCAAAAAATGGCACAATTTCGTCGTCCGTGCCATCGTTTGTGGGTAATTTGATATTGCTCGGAACTTCCCAGCTTTGTTTGTTAAGTGTGATCGTGCCTTCATTGCGGGGTAACCCATAAAAATCGGGACCAAAATGGCTGGCAAAGCCTTCTAGTTTTTCAATAACGCCTAAATCTTCAAACACCTTTGCATATAATTCAATCGCGCTCCATGCGCTGTAACAACCAGCGCAGCCGCAGGCATTTTCTTTTTTACGCTTTTCATGCGGCGCTGAATCAGTGCCTAAAAAGAATTTCTTTGAACCTGATGCAACGACTTGTCTTAATGCTTGTTGATGAATATTACGTTTTAACACGGGTAAGCAGTAATTATGAGGGCGCAAGCCACCTACAAATAAATCGTTACGGTTGAGTAACAGATGCTGAGGCGTTATTGTCGCAGCCACATTATCTGAAGACTCAAGCACAAAATCGACCGCTTCTTTGGTGGTAATATGTTCAAACACCACTTTCAAATTCGGAAAATCATTTACGATGTCACGCAAATAAATCTCGATAAATTCTTTTTCGCGATCAAAGATATCAATATGTGCTTCGGTTACTTCACCGTGAATAAGCAACAGCATACCCACTTCTTGCATCGCTTCAAAAACAGGATATAGCGTCTTTATCCCCTTCACGGCAGCATCGGAATTAGTTGTCGCCCCAGCTGGGTAAAGTTTGGATGCAACAATACCGGCAGCTTTCGCCTTCTTGATTTCCTGTGCCGAAGTTTGATTGGTCAAGAACAGTGTTACCAGCGGCTCAAATTCATTACCAGGCGGCACTGCATCCAAAATACGTTGCTTGTAATCTAATGCCATTTGAGTTGTCGTCACCGGAGGCACTAAATTAGGCATAGCGATAGCGCGTTTAAAACAACGTGCAGTCGCTGGCACAGTTTCTTTTAGTATTTCGCCATCACGAAAATGCAAATGCCAATCGTCTGGGGTTTGAATAGTAAGCGTTGTCGTCATGCCAAGTCCACCGTGCATATGGGTCAAAATTAGAGGTGCAAATTTATGTCGCATATTATGCCTTATTTACAACCTAAACGGGCAATAAAACCACGTTAATTAATCAGAATTCTAGTTTTTCAAATTATTTGGAGCGGCTAAGCTTATTTTTTTTATAGATAAAGGCTCATCTTCTCTTCTGTAAGCCATACATTCTCGGATTACACGTTTTGCGGCTTGATTCAGTGCCAAACTAATTTGCGTCATCTGAGATATCCGGGTCCACAAAAATATTAATGAAGTCGTTACTGCCCAATTCATCTAACACCTGTGTATAAATACAACATTTCTGGCTTGCACAAATCGTGGGACGGGTGATTAAGTCAATATCTTTAACCCATGTTGAAAGTTTAGGCGAGAATGATCGTAATGTGAACTGGCTATTGCCATCTCTTTTCGCTTTATCTGCTTGTAACAAACAAGCATAAATTTGAGTTAATTATTGGTTTTAATTAGGTATACCCAAAACCTTGAGTAAATGACAAAAATACAAAGGTTAAATAAACCTTAAAGAAGCACTAACAAAATGAAAGAAAAAAGGCTAGTCTTGGTCATATTGAAAATCATCATTATCGACAAGATAGTTTAACTTCAAAGACATTGAAACTCATGCAGCGCGCCATCAGTATTCGTAATATCACTCCAGAGTCTAACTTTGGTAACAAGGTCCTTATCTGGTTTCTTGACCGCCTGCTTGGCATCAAAAAAATGGATATGCTCTACCGAAAGCACAAAATGCAGGATCTGAGCAAAGAAGATTTTTCAGATCGACTCATACAAATACTTGAACTAGATATTCATGGTAAAGAGGAATTGCAACGAAAAATCCCTAAAACCGGCCCGGTGGTCATTGCTAGTAACCATCCATTTGGTGGAATAGAGGGCGTTATATTAGCGCGCATTATTGGCGAAGTTCGCCCCGACTTAAAAGTATTAGCTAATAGAGGGCTTGGGATTTTTAAGGAAATTTCTGACTACTTTATTTTTACTAACCCCCTATCTCCAAACGACCCCAAAAATGGCCCTTCGTTGCGTCAATGTGTTAAACATGTTCAGTCACAAGGCGCTTTACTCATTTTCCCTGCGGGCAAGGTGTCTTATTATCAAAAGGCGAAGTCAGGTATCAGCGAGCATATTTGGAATAAACTGGTTGGCCGATTGGTAAGTATTGACCAGTGTCAATACTTACCAATTTTCGTCAACGGTGAAAATAGTCCTGGCTTTTATCGTATTGAAAAAGTGTATTTCAAACTAAGAATGCTCTTATTAGGTCGTGAATTGCTTAATAAAACGGGGGCTAAAATTGTGATTAAAACGGGCTGTGCGATAAAAGAAAAACAGTTCGACAAGCAACTAAACCATACCGATAAAGCGATGCTATGCAGAGCATTAAGTTATGCTCAAGATCAACGTTGGCAATATCAGTGGCCCGCCGATGAAGTGATTGGACAATTACCTATTATTGAAGAAATCGAAACTGAACAATTAGTCACCGAAGTGGATGCTCTGCCACGTGATCAATTGTTACTTGAGAATAAAGATTATTCGGTTTATTTCGGCTATCAGTCGCAGCTTCCCTCGGTCGTTCAGGAAATTGCTCGGTTACGCGAAATCGTTTTTCGAATGCATACTGAAGGTAGTGGACAAGCTATCGATACTGATGAATTTGACGCAACCTACACTCACCTATTTATCATCAAAAATGTGAGTCATAAAATAATGGGGGCGTATCGAATCGGATTCACAGACAAGTTAACCGAAAAATACGGGCCTACCGGTCTGTATTTAGACAAAATGTTTAGTTTTAAAACCAACTTTGCAAATCAACAAGGCCCCTGTATGGAAATGGGTCGCTCATTTTTAATCCCTGAAATGCAAGGTTCATATCAAGGTTTGCTATTGCTTTGGAAAGGTATAGGCCGACTTGCCGCTAAGTTCCCACAATATCGAACACTTTACGGAACGGTATCAATTAGCAAGTTATTCGACCCTCGCAGCGTAAAGCTCATTGCACAAGCCTTTATAGACGAAAAAAGTGCGACGCAAGTAGAGCCGATCAATGCATTTGAATTTAATAGCCACGGGGAAATAGACGAGTTAGCGCAGAAAATTAATTTACGGGAACAACTGACTGCATTTTTAACCAGTATTGAAGAGGATGGAAAAGACATTCCAGTTTTGGCGCGTCAATATCTAAAAGTGGGCGCTAAATTTCATGCTTTAGGCATTGATAAGAATTTCAATCACACCCCAGGTTTATTGCTCAGTTTGCATTTCCCGAGTGCGCCAGAGAAATTGTTGAAATTGTATATTGGGGAGGATTACAAGGCTTATCGTGACTGGGACGCCAATTAATCAGGCTAAATTGCGCCGGGCGTTATGCTGGACTCTCATCAAGACACTAAGAGCCAACCTGATGTGGGGTGGTTAACGAATTGCGCTGAGGGACCGGATTAATTCTTTTTAGTGTAAGCAGCGATGATTACAATTCGCTGACCATTTATTTTTCCTTCAATATGCAAAGGATTCTCACTAAGGCCAATGTTGCGCACGGGGGTGCCTCGTTTAGCGGTAAAATTAGCTCCTTTCACATCTAAGTCTTTGATAATAGTAACAGCATCACCGGCAGTAAGTACTACACCGTTAACATCAAGTGTTGCCTGTCGGTCAGCTGCTAAGCCTGCATCCGCCCATGCTTTGGTTTCTTCATCTACATAGAGCATATCGAGTGCATCTTGCGCCCAAGACTCAGTGCTACATTTGTGCAACAAACGATAGGCTAATACCTGCACAGCTGGAACCAAAGACCACATCGAATCGTTCAAACAACGCCAATGCTTAAGATCCAACTCAGTGCTTTCTTGTATTTGTTGAGAACATGTTGCACAGACTAAGACTGCGCAATTAGCGGTTTCATCGGGTGAATGAGGTAATAGATAAACTGACAAATTTTCAACACTTGTACAAAGCTCGCACTTATTGTCACTGCGATTATGTAAGGTAGTTTCTATAGACATGTCTTAACGCTAAATTGGGTGAACTTGCGCGTATAATAGCACGCAAACACACAAATATAATTTGGATTTAGCCGAGTTTAGGCGGAACGAGTTATATGTGTAACTGTAGCCGGGGCATAACCAAAAAATTCGGGCAGGGCTTTG
>JBLHOI010000096.1:0-7139 GCA_047621375.1 Glaciecola sp. | reverse complement strand
AGCGGTCGCAATTCCTCCGCTAATAATTTGATAAACGTCGACTTACCTGCGCCATTTTTACCCAGTAGACCAATGCGACTGCCGGGCACTAAATTCATTTTAACTTGCTTAAGAATGATGTTGTCAGCGTAACCCACCTGCACCTCTTCCATTCGCACGAGAGGGTTAGGTAATTTTTCAGGTGGCTTAAATGAAAACTGAAATCCGGATGTTTGGTGTACAGGCAAGATGTCCTGCATTTTTTCAAGTTGCTTTACTCGGCTTTGCGCTTGTTTTGCTTTGCTTGCTTTGGCCTTAAAACGAGTAATAAAAGAGTTTAAGTGTGCTTTTTTACGCTCTTGTTTTTCATACTCGCTAGCTTGCAAACGCATGCGCTCCGCGCGTTGATGCTCGTAACTTGAATAGTTACCGGAATAGCTGATAAGGTTTTGTTGTTCAAAACTAACAATGTTGTTCACACAAGCATCTATGAATGATTTGTCGTGCGAAATAAGCAGTAGTGTGCCTTTATAACGCTGGATCCAGGTTTCTAGCCAAATAACGGCATCTAAGTCAAGGTGGTTAGTTGGTTCATCCAACAATAGTAGATCAGAGTCACATAATAGGGCCTGAGCCAAGTTTAAACGCATTCTCCAGCCGCCTGAAAAACTGCTCACAGGTAAAGGTAGTTGTTCATTTTTAAAGCCTAACCCAGACAGAATAGTCGCCGCTCTAGCTTCAACATCATAGGCTCCAGTTTGTGCAAGCAAATCATGCAAGTGACCTATTTTGTCGCCGTCGTGCGCAATTTCTGCTTTAAGTAAGTCGGCTTGTAATTGCCGTAGTCTTGCATCACCATCAATCGCATAATCAATTGCAGAGCGGTCGGTGCCCGGTGTTTCTTGTGCAACCGACACAATGTGCCAGCCTTTAGGTACCAAGCATTCTCCCATATCTGGCTGTATTTCGCCGCGAAGCAAACCAAATAGTGTTGACTTTCCACACCCGTTTGGACCAATAACAGCGGCTTTGTGGCCAGGGTAAATTTCAACATTGGCTTGTTTAATTAGTTCTTTGATACCGCGTTGTAGCGACAAATTTTGTATTTGAATCATGTGTTAATTATAGCTTCTTGACAAATTATGCTTGGGATTCTGTGCACATAGGATAACATTCAACAGTCTAGGTCAAAAGAATAAAAAAGAGGTACGCTCGTTCGCTTTTAGTTTGCCTTCATATTACTTTGTACAAAGTTAAATTAGTGATTTTTTATATTTTCACCCCAAAAATTAGTATTTTTTAACCTTTTACCCCAATAAGAGCGTAGAGTATTGATGATATTTTATAACTAGACAGGGTTTATGAGTAACAAAAACCGTAAAAGATTCATTGCTGGTGCAACCTGCCCTTCATGCAAAAAGATGGATTCACTGATGTTATATTTCGAAAACAATGTTGAGAAACTGGCGTGTGTGAGATGCGACTATAAAGAAACTCAAACTGATAAAAAAGTTGCTGCTGCAACACGTGCATCTGAAAGTGTAATTGGCGTTTTTAAACCTTAGGAATACGAGGTTTACCCATTTGTGCCGCGAAGAATTGGTTTAATTATTAGTTAGATAAAACCGGAAAAATACCCGGTAAGAGCCCCCACTATAATGACTAAAAAACCAAAATTAACTCAAGTTGCAGAGAGTCTTGGAGTGTCTATTGCAACCGTTTCTAATGCATTTAATCGACCTGACCAGTTGTCTGCCAAAACACGCGAGCGTATCTTGGCCGAATCAGCAAGACTTGGCTATCACGGTCCAAGCCTTGCTGCCAGATCAATGAGAATGGGAGCATCAGGAATTATTGGTGTTATATGTGCTGATTCGCTCAGTGACACCTTCTCAGATCCTGTCGCTAACCAATTCTTGGAAGGCATAGCAGAAGTGTTAGTACAGAATAATAAGCAGCTTTTATTGCTATCGAGTGGTGTTCAATCGGTAGAGCAGAGAAGCGCGGAATCTTTGCCTGATGGTTTAATTATTTACGGTGCTATTCCCAGAGAAACGCTCGAGCTAATACAGCGCGTTAAAAAACCCATGGTAATAGTTGACGGTATTTCTGAAGAGTTGCACTCAGTCAATGTTGATGGTCAATCTGGTGCCTACAAAACTGCCAATCATGCTTTCAGTAATTCACTTAGCCAAAATTTACTTAAAATAAAAAGCAATTCAATAAAAGTGTCTATATTGGGTTTAAAGTTAGTAGATGTGCAAAGAGTATGTCGACTAACGAATGAAGACATCAGTCATTTACCGCATGATCGACTTACGGGTTATGTCGAGGCTGCCGCAGCGCATAATATTGAGATACCTGCCGACAAGATGTGGCATATTCCAACCAATAATCATTATTATGCTGAAATAGCAGCCCGTGAAGCATTAATGACTTTGCAGCAGCCTAATATACTCCTATGCATGAGTGACGTCATTGCGTTATCTGCTATTAAAGTGGCCAAAAAACTAGGCTTAAGAGTGCCCCAAGATGTCCAAATCACCGGCTTTGATGGCATTCCAGAAGCATCAAGAAGTGAACCCGGTTTAACCACAATAAATCAGCAAAGTGTCGAGAAAGGGCGCGCTGCTGCAACATTGTTACTCGACTCCATAAAAAGTGGTTCCAAACCTCAGCATGTAGCACTGGAGACACTATTGGTGGTTAGAGGCAGTTGTCCAGAGTAGGCATCCTTAAATCGTTCGTCACTTCGGATAATCTATTCGTTGAATAAGGTATATTATGATCCCATGGGTTCAACTAGGCAAAGCTCAGATCCCCAATAATGGCGGCGAATTAACTTTTTCTCAGCGTGATGCAGAGTTTTCTATTCGTCTTTCAGGTATCCGTGGTGAATTGATGAACAGTCGTGTTTATAATTCAGAGAAAGAGCTGTCCCAAATGGGTTGTGCGCACATACCGTCGACAGCCACTGCACACGTTTTAGTCGGTGGCTTAGGTATGGGGTTCACGCTATCAGAGGCCCTGCGGATGGTCAGTAACAAATCTCAAGTCACTGTAGCCGAATTAATTCCTGAGGTTGTTGAATGGAATAGAGGACCCTTGGGCAAATGCGCCAATGATCCGTTGCAGGATCTACGCACAAAAATCCATATGGGGGATGTGAGAGAATTGCTGACAACTCATCTGCCTACATTTGATGCGATATTGTTGGATGTTGATAATGGCCCAGAAGGTTTAACGCATTCAAACAATAACTGGATATATTCTTTAGAAGGCCTGCAGGATATTTATAAAGTATTGCGACCTAAAGGTATGCTAGCGATATGGTCAGCAGGACCAGACTATTTATTTACTATTCGCCTGAAAAAGGCGGGATATGAAGTGAGCACTCGGATTGCCAGAGCTCGCAAGGGAAAAGGTAGCAAACACACCATTTTCCTTGCAAGAAAACGCTAATTCCGATACCCATGGTATCAACATATAAAGCGCAATTTTTGCAGCTTGCTATTTTGGTATCTGCCCTCAGATATAGTGAATGAAAAAGCCACTTCTAAAAAACAGTTTACTACTAACCGCCTTTGCAGTGGGTATTATCTGGTGTGTTAAGTCTGCTGAATTTATCTTTCATATCGATCTATCTTGGTTGGGTGTTTACCCGCAAACATTGCCTGGTTTGTTAGGAATATTAGCAGCCCCACTAATTCATGGTTCTCTTGAGCACATATTTAATAACACGCTTCCTATGCTTATACTAGGTAGCTTATTATTGTACGGCTACCCAAAAAGTCGGTGGCGAGTTTTAGCAACCGTATGGCTATTGTCTGGTCTTGGTGTCTGGATATTTGGCCGCGAAAGTTATCATATTGGCGCAAGCGGGTTAACTCATGGTGTATTCTTTTACTTATTAGCGGTCAGTATTTTCCGCCGTGACAAACGGTCGGTCGCAATCATGATGACGGCATTTTTCTTGTACGGTGGCATGACAATGACTATTTTCCCGAGAGATGAAGGTATATCATTCGAATATCACCTCTTTGGGGCGATTGCTGGAGTGCTGTCAGCTGTTTTTTGGCATACTCTGGACCCCAAGCCAACACGAAAAACTTACGATTGGGAAAACCACTCTGAAGCAGACGACCCGATTATTGGCGATGCATGGCAGATGGACGAACAATATATATATCCGACTGATCACCAAAATGCGCAGTCCATTAATAAGGAAAAAAAATAATATGGACGTAAATAACTCCCCATCTTTTGAATTGCTATTGCGAGTTCGTTACGCAGAGTGTGATGCTCAAAACGTGGTATTCAATGCACGTTATGCTGATTATGCTGACTTAGCAGCAACGGAATTTATGCGTGAGCTAGTCGGTGGTTATCAAAATTTGATAGCCCAAGGACTCGATAATCAAGTGGTAAATTTAAACATCAGCTGGCAAAAATCTGCTAAATTTGACGATATATTGTGCTTATCCGTGCACGTCAGCAATGTTGGTAATACCTCATTTACCATACAAATCACGATGATTGATTGGCTGACCAAGCAAGCAATAGCATCTGCGGAAATCGTCTATGTAATGCTAGATATCGCAAATTTTACAAAAATAGTCATCTCTCAAGAAATGAGAGACAAACTATTAAAAGGGGCCAATGGAAAGCGCACAAATATGTCAGGAATTGACGTTAGCAATCAATAATGGGGTGGTAAGTCATTCCCTTGTTCGGTGTCAGTATCTGCAACTTGCATGGTTTTAATTTTATCAACTAAACCAGTTAGAAGATGAGTTTGGCGGTCTATCGTGTACTGTTGATTGGTGACTATTTCATTAAGCTGCTCAAAATTATCTTCTTGATAAGCCATTTTAAATTCAAGTTGTTCAATTGCTGCTCTCATCTGCTCAATGCTATGGTCTGCTGTGTTTGTCACTTTTCTTTCCGTCACTTTATACTCTCATTCAGTCTATTTATTATTACTATTTATAAGCCCATTGCTCAAGGTTACCGCTGCTTGATATCGACACAACCTCATCACCTAAAAAGCCAACTCCGTACACAACCGCAGATTGCGGTGCTGGCCCATTCGTAGGTGCAACTCGCCATTCCTTAACCACATCTCCAGTACTAATATCCCATAGTGCTAATCTTTTAGAAGGGGAGCCGGTTAGTAAGTACTTCCCATCATCAGAAAATTTCACACTAGTAAAAACCCATTGCCGTTCAATAAAGTGCAATTGGCTAATGGCTTTGCCTGTTTGCGCATCCCAAATTTGACTATCGCTTTGACTATCGGAGGTAAACAGGAACCGCGCCTGGTCGTCAATAGCGACTTTTGTGACTCGATTGGCATGATTAAAAACGTGAATAATCTGGCCACTCTCCGTGTTCCATAAGTAAGCCTTATAATCATTGCTGCCCGTTAGTGCATATTTACCGTTAGGTGAAATGTCTACGCTGTTTACTTTTTCTTCATGCCCTAAAAACTCGAGACGCCGGCCTGTTCCTGGCTCAAAAAACATCACAGCACCATTCGCCTTACCCACCAAAATTCCACGGCCTTGGTTGCTAACAGCAATATCGCGGATAGAAGATTCATCGATACGCCAAGCGCCAACCGGATCTCCGCTAACCTGGTTCCACAATGCAAAATTTTCACTGTCTGCGGTTACCACATGCGTTTCGTCAGCTGAAATATGCACGTTAGCCACAATATTGCGCCCTTTCTCTTGATGTCGCCAACTAAATAAGATCTTATTTTGTACCAGTGACCATACGGAAATATCCGCATTAACTCTCGAAATAACCGCAAATTCACCTGAATTACTTAGATCCGCAGCATACACGCCGCTTTCTGAAATAGATGATATAGCATCAGGTTTAGTTTCGGGAATGGAGCAACCTGAG
Organism: Glaciecola sp.; assembly: GCA_047621375.1. GTDB lineage: Bacteria > Pseudomonadota > Gammaproteobacteria > Enterobacterales > Alteromonadaceae > Glaciecola. The sequence continues at coordinate 1,250 of JBLHOI010000096.1, read as the reverse complement.
CAAAAAAGCACAAAAAGGGAACAAAAGGATAAAAAGACTGTCATATTCATCTGAAAATGAGTTTCGCTTTTAGTTTCACAGGTTTATTATTAGCGTAGTATATATTGAATAGCAACTAACAGCATACCGCTGATTATGGAGAAAATAGAATGAAAAAGGCTACATTAGCTCTAGCAGTATTATCAGCATTGGTTTTGACTGCATGTCAAAAACAAGAAACGACTGATAAAACAGATACTGAAACTGCAACAGAAGTCATCGCTGCGGAAATGGACGCGAAAGAAAGCGTTTACAGTACAGATAAAGAAAATCATTCTTATGCACTAGGTGCAAGTATGGGTTTATTTGCTCAAAATAGACTGGCACAGCAAGAAGATCTTAACATTGAATATGACGAAGCTGCATTGATGGCAGGTTTTAAAGACGGTTTAGCCGATGCGGCTAAGTACACTGTGCTTGAATTGCAAGAGTTTACTCGGGCAGCTGATGCAGTATTGCAGGCAAAGCAAGATGAGCAAGTCAGTAATGCGTCTGCTACTAACATTTCAGAAGGTTTAGCGTATTTAGCTGAAAATGCTGAAAAAGAGGGTGTTATAACTACTGCTTCTGGTCTTCAGTACGAAGTAATTACACAAGGCGATGGCGAAAGCCCAGCGTCGCCTAAAACAACAGTAAAAGTACATTACAAAGGTACTTTGCTAGACGGAACCGAATTTGATTCGTCTTATAGTCGCGGCGAACCAGCTACCTTTCCACTAGACAGAGTTATTGTGGGTTGGACTGAAGGCGTTCAGCTTATGCAAGAAGGGTCAAAATATCGTTTCACAATTCCATCCGAAATGGCATACGGAGAACGTGCAACAGGCAAGATCACACCTAACTCCACGCTTATTTTTGAAGTAGAACTACTTGACGTTATGGAGCCTGAAGCCGCAAGTAACTAGTCAGCGGATCTTGTCCGATGCACGAACATAAGCTGCCGCGGGCAAGAGTTTTAATAGCTAAAAAAATCGACTATGCCTCTGCATAATGATTAATAGCTTTGCTCGCTATAATTCGATAAAGCCGACAAACACTGTCGGCTTTATTTTAGTAATTTAAATACTTCTCAACCCTTGACTATCATCTTTGCTTGACTCAATACCAAAAATGACGAAGATGGTCAGCTCGTTAATCCATAAGTAAACGTTACCCTATGCTCAATGAAATGCGATATCAATTTTCCTCAGCATCAATTGCCAATCGTTTTT
>JBLHOI010000095.1:0-7192 GCA_047621375.1 Glaciecola sp. | reverse complement strand
CTTTTACAACGACATCTACCTGCAGCAGAGTTAGGCTAAATTTAAAGATTAAAACGCACGGTGAATAAACCAACGGATAACAGATATAAAGGTCTGGACTTCAATACTTCATTTTTTTCGGTGAGTCTGCTGATCGCCTGAAGAAGGGCTTATTGCTATGTTTAGTTGAAAAACTTGATATGAAAAAGCCCCGCATTTTCATGCAGGGCTTCGGAATAATGGTGCCTCGACCCGGGATCGAACCAGGGACACGCGGATTTTCAATCCGCTGCTCTACCAACTGAGCTATCGAGGCATTTGCTACAACGCTTTAACGCTGCGTTTCGCTGTGGAGGCGTATTAAACGGATTTTGCCCTTCCAAGTCAACTATTTTCTAAACTTTTGTGGCTTTATCTCAATAAAAAGGTTCAAACGGTTATTTTGTAGGCGGAACGTAACCTTCAATCGTCGGTTCAATTCCTTCAAACAAATAAGCGACCATTTTTTCTTCAAGAAACTTTCTATCGTTCGCTTCCATCATGTTCAACTTGTTCTCGTTTATCAGCATAGTCTGTTTTTTCTGCCAAATACTAAACGCTTCTTTGCATATTGTGTCGAATATACGTTTGCCAACTGGCCCTGGATATAACTGAAAATCCAAACCGTCAGCTTCTTTGTTCAAACACACACAATTCACTGTTCTTGCCATGTCATATACCTTCAGATAAATAGTCTTTGCGCGCAGTATAGCTCAATAACCAACTGAACTTCAGCAATGATTACTGAAAATTAATTAACTTTCAGCAGTTAACAAATATATCCACTTTCAATAATCGCTTTTTAACATTTCTAGTATTTTCATTGTCGGTGCCGACAAGCCAATTTTACTTGGGTGATATGAGTCGAACCAAAGTTGGTTTGTAGCGCTGCCATCTACCCCCACATCACTCTCGTTCACTATTTGCAGCGGCGGTTCTTTTAACTCAATAAGTACGGGTAAAATCAATAAATGAAAATGACTGAAAGTATGTTTAAAGGAATTCAGCTCTTTTACATGGGCATCCCGTAAATTTACTTTTAGTAGACTATCTTGAAGCATTAGCAACGCTTCGTCGGTTGTTTTTTCGAATTCTTTATCGAAACCAGTTTCTAAAAAACCCCAAAGTCCGCCCCAAATACCTGAAGGTGGTCTTTGTTGCATTAACACTTGGCCGTTAAACGATGGGATCAACATTGTCGTGTACTTTGTCGGTATTTGCTTCTTGGGCTTCTTAAATGGAAAATCAGTCTGTTTCCCCTGAGCGTACGCTAGGCAATGAGACTGCATTGGACAATCATCACATTTAGGTCTTGAGCGGGTGCATATTGTCGCACCTAAATCCATGATTGCTTGCGTGTAATCCCCGAATCTGAGCTCCCCGGTAATGTCATTTATCTCTTGCATGTTGGGCTGCTTTTGCACACTTCTAGCTAAATTAGGAACGCTAGGCTTTAAAGCATCGGCTTCAGTCCACAATCTATCTTCTATTTTTTTACTGCCTGTCCAACCCTCTATGGCCATATAGCGAGTGAGTACCCGCTTTACATTTCCATCCATGATTGCATAGGCTTGGTTCAAAGATAAAGACAAAACAGCAGATGCCGTGGATCTGCCTATTCCAGGTAAAGCGATAACTTCATCAAACGTTGTTGGAAATTTTCCTGCATGCAAATCTCTAACTTGCTGAGCGGCTTTGTGTAGATTTCTAGCCCTTGCGTAATAACCTAAACCAGTCCATAAGTGCAATACCTCGTCAACCGGTGCATTAGCTAAATCGGTAACGTTCGGGAAGCGCCGCATGAAGGTATCGAAATAAGGGATCACAGTTGCCACTTGGGTTTGCTGCAACATTATTTCAGAAATCCAAACTGAGTAAGAAGATTTGTTTTTTTGCCAAGGCAAATTTTTGCGCCCGTGTTGGTCAAACCAAGTTAAAAGCGCATTTGAAAAAGAAAAGCTACTTGAAGTCACATTAACCGCACATCTGCCAAAGAATGGATTATAATACCGAACTTTTGTACCAATAGACCAGTCTAGCGTCATATTTCGGCTGATCCGTTCGTTTACCAAACTTTCAATAAAGACCACGAGATACATGAAGTCATTCAAAAGCCTAGAAGAAGCCCGCGCAGCAGGCGTATATATTAGTAAAATAAAAAGCTTTGTAAAACGCGAGGGCCGCCTAACTAATGCCCAAGCCAAGGCAATTGAAGAAAACTGGCCAACCAAAGGCCTATCTATCGAACAAGGCGTGCTCAACTTCGATGACGTTTTTGGTCGCAGCGCGCCAACAGTTCTTGAAATTGGTTTTGGTATGGGTAAGTCTTTCGTTGAAATGGCGACAGCTGCTCCGCAGCATAACTTCATTGGCATTGAAGTGCACCGTCCTGGCATCGGAGCTTGTTTAGCGGACGCTGAGGAAGCAGGCGCTGCAAACGTTCGTGTGTTTGAACACGATGCAATTGAAGTGCTAGCTCAGTCGATTGCAGATAACTCACTACACCGGCTGCAGTTATATTTTCCTGATCCTTGGCATAAAACACGTCATCACAAACGCAGAATAGTACAGCCTGATTTTGTGCAGAATTTGCGTTCAAAGCTTGCCATCGGTGGTACTTTTCATATGGCAACCGACTGGGAGCCTTATGCAGAGCATATGCTGGAGGTTATGATTCAAGCACAAGGTTATGAAAACACCTCAAGCGAAGGAACAAACGGTTTTGTTCCTCGTCCAAATTATCGCCCTATTACCAAATTTGAAGTTCGTGGCCAGAAACTCGGTCACGGCGTTTGGGATCTCATTTTTAAGCGAGTAAGCTAAATGCTGTCATTACCTAGTCAGTTATTATTACGTAACACCGATATTTTCGAAAGTGGCAAGTGGGCGATTGTTAATCCCTCAGACGCTGCTATTTTTGACGAACTACGTGACCCAAGTATCAATTTCGATATTACCGGCCTCCATCAGTTTCATGATATTTATTTTCAGAGTGAGAATACCAGTAAGTTTCCGCAAGTTTTTGCTGCTAGCTTTAGTGTTGATGATCTCAAAGATAAACAGCAACTAGATGGAGCTGTTATTTTTCTGCCAAAAGCGAAACAGCATCTTGAAATGCTTATTGCTAATATGACCGACTTGGTCAAATTAGGCGGTAAATTATTGATTGTCGGCGAAAACAAGGCTGGCATTAAAAGTGTCGGTAAATTGTTGGAACGGGTAGGCTCAACGGTCAACAAAATTGATGGCGCTAAACATTGCGGTTTAATTTGTGTCGAGATTGAAATACCTAACAAGTCAACTTTTGAGATAAAACAATTTGGTGTTATTAGAAAGTATTTGGTAAACGGTCAAGAACTCCAGGTATTTTCACTTCCGGGCGTATTTGGTCACAAACAATTCGACCCAGGTACTCAGTTATTGCTGGCACAATTTGAGCCACGCTCGGTTAAATTGGTCAATATGAAAGGCCAAGTGCTAGACTTTGCTTGTGGCACAGGTATTATCGGCGCTTATTTTGCCAAGCTTAATGCCAAGGTAAAAGTCACTATGAGTGATGTATCTGCGCTTGCTATTTATTGCACGAAACAAACACTACAGATTAATGCTGTTAAAGGAACTGTTATTGCGAGTGACGGTATGAAACAAGTCGAAGGTTACTTTGATCACATCGTTAGTAATCCGCCGTTTCACACTGGTATCCGCAACGACTATTCCATAACACAACAATTCATAGCCCAAGCGCACAAACAAACTCGCCCGCGCGGCACACTTGATATTGTGGCAAATAAATTTTTACCTTACAGTGAGGTCATGAGTGACTTATATTTCCGCTCTAAAACACTAGTAAGTACGAATAAATATAATATTTACGAGGCTGCTAAATAGAGAAATATTGCTCTGGAGGCCACTCTCAGGTGCAACACAATACCTAATATTACCGACCTTTGGTCTTATATTGTAGCAAGTGACATAAAAAATTAGATAAGAAGACGTAGTGCCTTATGAAAATACTTTTTTTGATATCTGAAGTAGAAGACATTGTAAAAACCGGAGGCTTAGCCGATGTTGGCAAAGCCTTGCCCATTGCATTGTCTGAACTTGGGCATGATGTCAAGATAGTCCTTCCTTATTACAAAGCCGCTGCAGAATCTTTAAAACTTGCCAATGCAACGCCACAACAAATTATCTATACAAACGGTCACAGTTACGCATTTAATATAAAAGAATTAAACTTTAACGGCATTTCTGTCTACTTTGTCGATTATCCTGAATACTTTAATAATGACTCACTTTACAGCGACGATAGCAACATTAGCAATGCGGAAAAATTTACTTTTTTCTCACTAGCTGCACTAAAAACTGCTGAGGCGGTAAGCTTTAAACCAGACATTTTACACACCAACGACTGGCACACATCGATGGCATGTTATTTTGCCAAGCATTCTCCACTTACTTATGATTATTTTGCACATACCAAGTCAGTATTAACTATTCACAACGCTGCATTTCAAGGAACTGACAATTTAATTAATATTCCAAGTATCGATCCCGCATCGCTCGGCATGTATGTTGAAAATAATTATTTGAATATGCTAAAAACGGGGCTGTTGTATGCTGATGATATTTGTCCGGTTAGCGCTACTTACGCACAAGAGATTGCGACGCCATTGGGTAGCCACGGAATTGATGACGTTATTCGACAACGTATAAACGTTGTCGAGGGCGTGCTCAATGGCTGCGATTACCAACAATGGGATCCAAGCTCCGACGAATTTATTGCTGCACATTATTCTGTTGATGATCTGTCAGGAAAAGCGGTCTGCAAAAAAGATCTACAAAAGACCTTTGGTTTAAAACTTGACTCAAAAATACCTATTATAGGTATGGTTTGTAGAACAACTCTGCAAAAAGGCTTTGGGTATTTAATGCCCATCCTTGAAGATATTCTAAAACATAATGTGCAAATTGCCTTAGTGGGAACAGGTCAAAAAGACATAACTGAGCAGCTACACCAAATCGCAAATGGCTATCCAAACCAATTTGTCTTCGTAGAAGACTTTAAACCTGACTTCGCACATAAAGTCGAAGCTGGCGCAGATTTTTTCTTAATGCCATCGGAGTTTGAGCCCTGTGGACTAAATCAAATGTACAGCTTAGCCTATGGAACGACCCCTATAGTGCGTGGGATTGGTGGCTTAAAAGACACGGTTGTCGATATTAATGAGCCACATGGAACTGGCTTTGTGTTTAATCAACCAACCCCCGAAGCATTACTCAGCGCAGTTAGAAGAGCATTACTAGTGAGACTTGAAGACAGTAAAAAGCTAAAAAGTGTAATACAGCGCGGAATGCAGAAAAAATTCACATGGAAAGAAGCCGCTGAAAAATATGTAAATATTTATAAGCGCAACTAACAAATACAAGACAGCCGTTAATTAAAACTAAAAACTTACTTATAACAGCAGTTATTGAGACTAATGTGAAAGTTTAACCAAATCTGATTTTCAATTTAGTCATATTTTGAATATACTATAGTAGAAACCGTAATTTTATTACAAATTTAGAAGTTTATTACAGCTCGTGACGTGTTAATTTTCAGAAATTTAGATTATTAGTGCAATGTACCCGACAGCGAAGAGTGTATCGTGGGCTAACAGTAGAAATTTTTCGTACAAATAAAATGATGTTTATCCATAATCTGGTAGACTCAATTTAGCAATGTTAATAGAGTGTAAAAAATGCAAACGCCAAACATCCTTATCGTCGAAGACGAAGTCGTCACCCGAACTACGCTGAAGAGCTTATTCGAAGCTGAGGGCTACAATGTATTCGAGGCTGAAAACGGCCATGAAATGCATGATTTTTTCCAGAACAACCAGATTAATCTAGTCATTATGGACATTAATTTACCGGGCAAAAATGGTTTGCTCCTAGCGCGCGAAGTACGCGATAGAAAAAATGTTGGCCTGATATTTCTTACCGGCCGTGATAATGACGTTGACCGTATTCTTGGTTTGGAAATTGGTGCCGACGATTATTTGACTAAGCCTTTTAATCCGAGAGAATTAACTATTCGCGCTCGCAATTTATTATCTCGCACCAGCAGTGCGTCTGAAGATGATGATTTGCCAAGCAAAGTTAACTTCAACGGTTGGACACTAGATGGTGACAGCCGCAGCTTGATATCTCCCGTTGCAACGGAATTTAGATTACCGCGTAGTGAATTTAGGGCATTGCACTTGTTCTTGAGCAATCCGGGAAAAATATTAACTCGCGAGCAACTCATTATGGAAATGACGGGCCGTGAATTACGCCCTAATGACAGAACGGTAGACGTAACTATTCGTCGTATTCGCAAACACTTTGAATCACAACCAGACGATGAAGAGCTGATTGTAACCATTCATGGCGAAGGTTACCGTTTTTGTGGCGCTGTAGATTAGTAAATTCAAAACATAGAGTTGAGAAGCTCAATAGTAAAGAATAAAAAAGCCCGTTCATACACGGGCTTTTCTGTTTTTAGGAACGATCACTTAGACAATTATGAGCCCGCAACTTGCATAGACTCAATGAGTATAGAGCCAGTTTGAATGCTGCCTCGGTGCTCGGTTTCAGCGCCAATTGCGACAATATTTTGAAACATATCTTTTAAGTTACCAGCAATAGTGATTTCATGCACAGGATATTGAATAATCCCATTTTCTACCCAAAAACCAGCTGCACCGCGAGAGTAATCCCCATTCACGATATTCACTCCCTGTCCCATGAGTTCGGTGACAATGAGCCCTGTTCCCATTTTTTCAAGGAGTTCTTTATCCGATTCACCGGTCGAACTTAACAACCAATTGTGAATGCCGCCTGCATGACCATTCGTTTGCATTTTCATTTTACGCGCCGAATAACTGGTCAACAGATAATGCTGCAATATACCTGATTCAACAATAGTCATGTCTTGTGTGCGGACACCTTCATTATCAAACGGTGAACTTGCTAAACCTTTCAACAAATGCGGTTTTTCATTAATCGTTAGCCAATCTGGAAATACTTTGGTACCTAAACTATCAAGTAGAAATGAAGATTGTCTAAATAAGCTACCACCACTAATTGCACTCACAAAATGACCGAAAATTCCCGATGCGATATCACGATGGAAAAGCACTGGTACTTTGCC
>JBLHOI010000094.1:0-7274 GCA_047621375.1 Glaciecola sp. | reverse complement strand
TTAACATTAAAGGGATGAGTATTCATAAAAGGGATGAGAACTCATATCTATTTCGCTGGACTTATTAAGAATAAGTCGGGTATTGCCATTTTTTTATTAAGTGAAGATGGCTTTATAAATTGCGAAAGGCTGACATACTGTGTTTCGGAGAACAAAATAAGCTACCGACTATTGGCAAAATAATCAGTAGCTTTGAGAGCATACACCATCATTCTTTTTTAAAACTTATATGTAACACTCACTCTTGCGTTTAACGGCTCACCAATACTAATATTATTATCATTATGAGCCGATGGGAAATAGTCTTCGTCGAGCAAATTCTCAATGTTTAACTGCACTTTTGTAGTGGCTGATATGTCGTAATATATTGCAGCGTCAACACGCGTGAAGTCAGGTAGCACTGTTGTGTTGTTCAGCGATGTGTACTGCTCAGACTGATGAATTAAACCTAAGCCAAGTGCCCATTTTTCGTCCACTTGATAATGATTCCAAACGGTAAACATGTTCTCTGGTACTTGAGATAAAATTCTATTTGCCAAATTACCATCAACGACACGACCTGTTTCATCCGAGTTTAAATGGCTATAACCTGCGTTAATCTGCCACTGTTCAGTTACATAACCAACTAGTTGAATTTCAATGCCTTTGGTTTTAGTTCCAGTAATAATGGCGTTTTCAGGATTGCTAGGGTCAGTAACGGTGCCGTTTTCTTGGGTAACTTCAAATACGGATGTGGTAAAGCTCAAACTATCCGATAGATTCCATTTAATACCGAACTCTTTGTTTTCGAACTCCTCTGGCGCAAGTGCTTGTGAATTCAACGATAAGGATAAAAACTGGTCGCCTGAGCGAGGTAAGAATGACTTACTGAGACTGATGTAAAAAGATACGTCATCGCTAGGTTTGTAAATAGCACCTAAGCGAGGGGATGTTTCGGTATCTTTGCGACCTAACAGGCCATTGTTTCCATCGACGCTGCCATTCGAGGCTTCTATTTCATCGGTGACATCTATATCAAAGCTGTCATAACGTACGCCGGCAATAATGATAAAGTGCGCAGAGAGCTTTATTTCGTCTTGAATAAATAATGAACTAAAAATAACCTCAGAGGCTGTATCACGAACGAAATCAGTAAAGCCAACTGTTGGAATAACTAATGGATCAGAGAACGGTAATGTGATTTGGTTATCGCTACTGTCAGCGAATAAGGTATCGCGGCGATTATTGCTCGTATCTTGGTTACCATGCTCTGCACCGACTAATAAAGTGTGTTCTATACTCCCTGTATCAAACTGTCCAACCGCGTTAAATTGCAGAATGAGATTCTCACGTTCAGTGATGTCTTTATATCCATCCAAGCTAACATTGTTTTGGACAGCATCGAAATTAACGGGATATAAATTCTGATATAGCTTGTTAAAATCTGCGTATTGCAGTGTTGCATTAATAGACCACGTTTCGCTTAGTTGATGCGCAATTAGTCCCTTTAACACGTGCGCTTCAAGTGTTGTGAAATTAAGGGTTGGTGAACCAAAAAATGTTTTGTTAACACCTTGCAGTGGCTTGTTATCAACTGAAGGAACACCTCGATCAACGACGCGATCGTCGTTAATATATTCGTACGATAATACTAACTGAGTGACATCACTTAGCTCAGCTGAATAGGTTGGGTTTATTGCAAAACGTTCCCCATCATATTGGTCACGATTGTTGTCTAAATGTTCGTAAAAAGCATTGATCCGCAGCGCTTGGTCAGTATTTAATGCCACATTGTGATCGATACCAACGACAGTGTTCGCAACGGTGTCTATATTCGCATTGAGAGTAGTAAATGTGTCTTTGGTTGATGCCGTTTTAGCGACTCGGTTAACGATACCACCACCACCACCGCGACCAAATAAAAGTGCATTTGATCCTCTTAGAATCTCCACACGCTCTAAGTTATATAAAGGGCGAAAATATTGAACATCATCACGCAGGCCATCAATAAAAAAGTCAGCAGTGGTGTTTTGACCACGTATTGTCATTTGATCTCTATGACCCTCACCTTGGCCGATTGAAGCTCCTGGCGTGTACTGTAGAATGTCGGCTAATGATTGATAGCTTTGCTCTTCTATTTGCTCGCTGGTTATAACCGATAATGATTGAGGAACGTCTACCAGTAGCGTTGGTGTTTTAAGCGCATCTGCGTTTTGTTTGCCGAAATATGCTCCACGCACAGTGATGCGTTCAATATCATTTGCACTCACAGTTGCTAAAAGAAGAGGGCTTGATGTCACTGAAGAAGCTGAAATTAACTCTTCAGCTTGAATTTGATTTGGAGTTAATGCAACAGCAACGACAAGACTGACATACAACGGTTTAAACATAAAAAAAGCAAAGCTCATGTAATTAAGAGGGACGCATAATAGTAAACATACAAATGAGAGTCAATCTCATTTGCATTTAGATTTATTTACGAAACTAAATTAAATTGATTAAGTGGAAAGAATTAAATACGTAAATATCAGTGGGTCAATATATGTCGGATCATAGCAACAAGCAGAGTGGGGAACTTAAGAGAGTGTGGTGCAAGACGATAACGTTGCCTTTACAGTTACTCACTTTATTGCCGCTATAAAAAAAGCTTAATACACAGTGTATATTAAGCTTTTTAACTACGTTATATTTACTAATTATTAGTAGTGAGCGTTTCCAGGGGTTCTTGGAAAAGGAATAACATCGCGCACGTTTTGCATACCGGTAACGTAAGCAACCAGACGTTCAAAACCGAGACCAAAGCCGGCATGTGGAACAGTGCCGTAGCGACGTAAGTCACGGTACCAAGAATAATCTTCTTGATTTAGGCCCATTTCCTCTAGGCGACGGTCAAAGACGTCAAGGCGTTCTTCACGCTGCGAGCCGCCAATGATTTCGCCAATACCAGGCGCTAAAATGTCCATCGCAGCAACGGTTTTATTGTCATCGTTTATGCGCATGTAAAATGCTTTAATATCTTTTGGATAATTCTGCATAATAATAGGCGCGCCAACATGCTCTTCCGCTAAATAGCGTTCATGTTCGGACGACAAATCCACACCCCATTCAACAGGAAATTCAAACGTTTTACCGCTGTTTTTTAGAATTTTAATCGCATCGGTATAGTCCATGCGCACAAACTCAGAGTTGACAACGTTTTCTAATCGAGTGATGACGTCTTTATTTACACGTTGTGCAAAGAAAGTCATATCATCTAGTCGTTCTTCTAATACCGCTTTAAATACATACTTCAATAGGTCTTCAGCTAATTGTGCAACCGTCGCTAAGTCAGCAAAAGCGACTTCAGGTTCAATCATCCAAAATTCAGCTAAGTGACGACTCGTGTTGGAGTTCTCGGCTCTGAAAGTAGGGCCAAAGGTGTAAACCTTTGACATAGCAGTGCAATAAGTCTCAACGTTTAATTGGCCTGAGACCGTTAAAAAGGTTTCTTTACCAAAAAAGTCTTCTTTATAATCAACATTTCCATGTTCATCATGCGGAATGTTCATCATATCAAGAGTTGAAACACGGAACATCTCGCCGGCGCCTTCGGTATCGGATGCTGTGATAATAGGCGTGCTGATCCAAAAATAACCCTGTTCATGGAAGAAGCGATGTACCGCCTGCGATAAACAGTTTCTAACCCGCGTTACAGCACCCATGATATTTGTGCGAGGACGCAAGTGGGCATGTTCCCTCAAATATTCAATGCTATGACGCTTGGCAGCCATCGGGTAGGTATCTGGATTTTCTACCCAACCTAATACTTCGACCGACTGAGCGTCAATTTCAATGCTTTGACCTTGTCCTTCAGATTTTTTTACTTTACCAATAACCGACACTGAGCAACTAGTTGTAAGACGTATAATTTCGTCATAGTTTTCTAGAGTGTTCAGCGCAATCACCTGAATGGGATCAAAGCAACTACCATCGTGCACATTGATAAAGGAAAGACCGGCTTTAGAATCACGACGGGTCCTTACCCAACCTTTAATTGTCACAGTGTCGTCGACACCATATTTGCCAGCCAAAACGTCGGCGACTGGTGCATATGTCATATTATTCTCCATGGGCATGACTAGATTTCACTAATTCGTTTTTTATTGCGTTATTAAACTGTTTTACGTTAATTTTTGAACAAAAAAATACAAATATAAACGTTCGCCAGGTTATACGCCCAATGCTCGATATTAGAGACTGCTGATGTAGTTCTCAATATAGCCATCAAGTATACTTAACTATGCGACGGATAACAGTAGGCAAATTGGATTATGAAGGATATTCATAAAAAAAATCAGACTAAAAGAGACTGTGACGGAAAACCGTTAAGTTTTGTAGATCGCCGGTTTACGCCGGCAAGCAAAGACTAGTTTGGATATAGTCGATCGATAGCGACACCAATTGCAGCAGTCAGTTTACTCAATTCTTCAGGTTCAATTATGTAAGGTGGCATGATATAGATGAGTTTACCAAACGGCCTTATCCACACGCCTTGTTTTACAAATATCTTTTGAATTTCAGCAACATTGACTGGTTGTTTCATTTCAACCACCCCGATAGCGCCTAGCACTCTAACGTCGGCAACTGATCCGCAAGCATTCAGGGGGCTAAGTTCTTTGCGTAATTGTTTTTCTATACGAGGAACTTGTTGCTGCCATGTTCCCTCCAAAATTAAATCAATGCTCGCATTAGCAACAGCGCATGCTAATGGGTTACCCATGTAAGTTGGTCCGTGCATAAAGACGCCGGGCTCACCAACACAGGTCCCTTCTGCAACTTCGTCCGTGCACAATGTTGCTGCCATCGTTAAGTAACCCCCGGTTAACGCTTTGCCTAGACATAAAATATCGGGACTAATTTGTGCATGTTCACAGGCGAACAATTTACCTGTCCTTCCAAATCCAGTCGCAATTTCATCACAAATAAGCAGGACGTTAAATTCGTCACAGAGTTTTCGACAAGCTTTAACATATTCTGGATGATACAAACGCATTCCGCCTGCACCTTGCACCACCGGTTCAAGTATTAAGCCTGCTATTTCATTATGATGTTGCTCTAGGATTTCTCGCATCGGTAACACGTCATCGCCATTCCAAGTTTGATCAAACCGAGTTTGTGGAGCGGGAGCGAAGAAGTGCTTAACCAGACTTTTTTGAAACAAGCTGTGCATCCCATTTAACGGGTCACATACCGACATAGCAGCAAATGTGTCGCCATGATAACCATTGCGGGGTGCGATAAGTTTGGTTTTTTGTGAACGTCCCTGACATGCCCAATATTGCAATGCCATTTTAATAGCGACTTCAACTGCAACAGAACCTGAGTCTGCCAGGAATACGCGGTTTAAACCGTCGGGCGTCATGTCGATTAATTTACGACATAAATCTATTGCTGGCTGATGGGTAATGCCACCAAACATGACATGTGAAAACGCGTCGATTTGTTTATGTGCCGCCTGATTAAGCGCTGGATGATTGTACCCATGAACTGCGGCCCACCATGATGACATGCCATCAATAAGTTTTTCACCGCCAGCTAATGTTAGCTCCACACCTTGAGCACCCACAACTTCATAACAAGGAAGGGGATTTATTGCTGACGTATATGGATGCCATATGTGACGTTTGTCAAATTCAATATTGTTCAAATTTAAACCTGCTGTACAGTTTTTTGTTTTAGTAAAGTTGACAACTTTGTCGGGTTGCATAGACTAGTGGACATAATAAGATTAGTAAACCCTATAAGCACGATAAAATGTGATGGGACTAACAAGGACAAAGGTATTAATGAACACTTCCGCGACTTCAGCGACAAGACAAAATAATCAATTTGAACCAAGACATGATTGGACTATCCCTGAAGTAAATGCGCTGTATGCTTTGCCCTTCAACGATTTATTGTTTCAAGCACAATTGGTTCACCGGGCTCACTTTGATCCAAACTACGTTCAGGTAAGCACACTATTGTCTATTAAAACAGGTGCTTGTCCTGAGGATTGTGCATATTGCCCTCAAAGCGCTCGTTATGACACCGGTCTTGAAAAAGAACGTTTAATGGAAATAAGTAAAGTTATCGAGCGTGCTAAAGAAGCGAAAGAAGCCGGTTCTACCCGTTTTTGTATGGGAGCGGCGTGGCGTAATCCAAAAGATCGTGATATGCCGTATGTTACAGCTATGGTGCGCGAAGTAAAAAAACTGGGGCTAGAAACCTGCATGACCTTAGGAATGCTAACTCGCGACCAAGCGTTGACTCTTAAACAAGCGGGTCTGGATTATTATAACCATAACCTCGATACATCACCTGAATTTTATGGCGACATTATTACCACTAGAACCTATCAAGACCGATTAGATACCCTTGCCAATGTGCGTGATTCGGGCATGCATGTTTGTGCCGGCGGTATCGTAGGTATGGGGGAAACGGGTGATGATCGATCGAGTTTATTAGTGCAACTCGCGAATCTTGACCAACATCCAGAAAGCGTTCCAATTAATATGCTGGTGAAAGTAGAAGGTACCCCGCTAGATTCGGTTGATGATTTAGAACCATTTGAATTCATTCGCACGATCGCAGTTGCGCGCATTATGATGCCACAATCTTTTGTGCGTTTGTCGGCTGGGCGCGAATCAATGAATGAGCAAATGCAGGCATTATGCTTTATGGGCGGTGCTAATAGTATTTTTTATGGCTGTAAATTGCTAACCACATCAAACCCAGAAACTCAAGAAGATGTTATGTTATTCAATAAGTTGGGGATCAATTCAACGCAAACCAAAGATTACTCGGATGAAGCATTTGCAGCGGCGCTAACAGACGAAATTTCGCAACAGCAAAACGCGTCGCTATATGTCGATGCAACGGCAAAAATAAGCAAGCCCAATGCAGATAGCAAAGCTACAAAAGAGAAAACTAAAAGTCAGCCGGAGCAATCCTTCAGCTAATGGCCTTTGATTTCTTAAAAATAAAGCTTGAGCAAAGGGCAACTCACTCTTTACTCAGAAAACGAGTAGAAGTCGCTAATAATTGCCAAGCTATTATAGAAGTTGATGGTGAGCATTATATTAACTTTTCTAGCAATGACTACTTGGGCTTAAGTCAACATCCCGATGTGTTGCAGAGTTTTGCTGAAGGGTTGAGTTTATATGGTGCTAGCAGCAGTTCGTCTTCGGTAGTTACTGGCTATTCTCGTGAACATAAATTATTGGAAGAGGATATTTGCGAGCACACACCCTTTGACAATGCCTTACTTTTTTCAA
>JBLHOI010000093.1:0-7330 GCA_047621375.1 Glaciecola sp. | reverse complement strand
ATAAAGCTAAAGTCTTTAGAAGCGCCTTGCGCAGCCAAGCTATCCACCAGTAGCATTCGAAGTTGGATCATGCGCTCACGCATTTCGGTAACTTCGCTTTGCCATAGAGAATTCAGGCTTTCATCGGCTAATATAATATCAACCAAAGCGCCACCATAAGATGGTGGCATTGAATAAATACCACGAGCAACAGATTGAATTTGAGATTGCACGATGTCACGATTCGCTGAATCATGAGTAATTAGTGCAGCTAAACCAACACGTTCGCGATATAAACCAAAGTTTTTACTGCACGATGCTGCAATGATCATTTCAGGCACTGATTCAGCCATCAAACGAAGGCCATAGGCATCGTCTTCTAAACCGTCACCGAAGCCTTGATAAGCCAAATCAATAAACGGCAAAAAGCCAACTTCGTTCGCTAACTTAGCTAAAGATTGCCATTGTTCTCTAGTTAAGTCAGCCCCTGTTGGATTGTGGCAACATCCGTGCAATAACACGACGTCACCCTTTTTAGCGTTGGCTAAACAACTCATCATTTCGTCAAATTTGATGCTGGCAGTGGCTTTATTAAAATAAGGGTAGGTAACTATTTCAAGGCCTGCATCGCCAATGAGCGGGATATGGTTAGCCCAAGTTGGGTCGCTTACCCATACTTTAGTGTCAGGGTCGCATCGTTTAAGCAACTCAGCTAATATGCGTAATGCACCGCAGCCACCAGGTGCTTGTACTGCAGCAACACGATTTGCTAATAAAACAGGGTTAGCTTTACCTAGAATTAACTGAAGCATACCGTCAATAAAACCTTGAACACCTTGGGGCGTTATATACACCTTTGATTTTTCTGTTTCCATTAACTGCTTCTGAGCTTCAACGACTGCCTTTAAAATTGGCGTATTGCCTTGTTCGTCTTTATATACACCAACGCCAAGATCAATCTTTGCTGGATTGTTGTCTTTTTTGAAAGCGATGGATAAACCTAGGATAGGGTCGGGAGCTAGTACCGGCAAATGTTCAAACACGATTTTTCCTTAACGATGATTTTAATAGGGCTTTTCTACAAGGTATGCATTATGCCAGTTTTACGCTGATTTTCGAGATAAATTACGCTTTCTTTATATCGAACTCAAAATGTTGAACTGAAGTTTGCTCTGCTTGAGCGTTAAACGAGCGCTCCTCCCAAATAACATGTTGATGGTGGTCAACCAATAACACCGTAGATGAACGGGTACCGTATTTAGAGCTTTGAATAAATATTGATGATAAGCGTCTTTCCCACTCAATGCTAACCCCTGTTTTTGGTAGCACATCGTCGTCAGCAGCTTTATTATTCCGAAGTAATTCAAAAAGGTGCTCAGTGTCCAACACGCCTGCATGTTGGCAATATTTTGCAAGCGCATCACGACCGGTTGATATTTTTGGCCAAGGACTGTTAAGAGATGCGTTTGAAAGACCGTAAACGCCAGCATTTAAAGGCACACAAGTATCATCAAAATTATTATAAACGTATAACTGGTCGAGTTGGCCAAATAACAAGTTGTAGCCGTTATATTGGGATTTCGAGTCAGCTAACGTTTGTGCATATTTTTGTTGTTGTTTAGTAGAGCTTAGTAAAAAGTTTAATACTAACTCGCCACGGGTAACTGCATCTTTTACTTCTTTACCCGGCGCTCTAATATTAGTGAGAGCAGACACGCTGCCATTTTTATTAATTCCCATCCATGTGCCACCGGCTTCATTGTCTTTGCCAGCTAATATATCTTTATTGCTTTCCCAAAATGCAGAGTCGGTTGTGGCTCGATCATAAAATTCATCACGATTAGCTGCGATAATGAGAGGGAATTTAGGGTGTTGATTTACTGCAATAAACAAAATACACATAGGTGGGATGGAAACCTTTACTTATCACGCGTCGTGAAACGCTAGTACGAATAATGAACACGGGAATAATATAACCAACATTGTTCTCTCACAGTGACCTAGAACAAGCCGCTAACTATGGTATTATCTTTATAACAAGTCAACACGAGATACCTTTTCAGTGAAGAAATTAGCCTTTGATACCAAATTAGTCCATGCAGATAGAAAAATAAATAGACCTCAGTTTGGCGCTGTTCATGAATCGACCAACAATTCAGTGTTATTTGAATTTGAAGATGTACAAGACCTCGTCGATGTTTTCCAAGGTAAAAAAGCAGGACATGTTTATTCTCGTTCAAGCAGTTCTTCAGCGGTTTCATTACAGAACATACTCAATGAATTGGAAGGCGGTGTCGGTGCTGTCGTTTTTGCAACTGGTATGGCGGCTATCAGCTCAACTTTTCTGTCACTATTGAAATGCGGTGATCATATTATTGTAAGCCAATATCTTTTCGGTAATACACGCAGCTTAATGGCAACTATCGAAGGTTTCGGTATTAGCGTAAGTTTCGTTGATGTGACCGACGTTAAAAAGGTTCAAGCGGCCTGTAACGTCAATACAAAAATGGTCTTTTGTGAAACTATTGCCAACCCAGTAACCCAAGTTTCTGATTTACAGGGAATAGGTGATTGGTGTGAGTCAAATAATATATTGTTTGCACTCGACAACACGATGACGCCCAGTGTTCTGTTAGATGCAAAAGCGGTTAAAGCATCCTTATTATTAACTTCGCTAACTAAATATATAGGTGGGCATGGGAATGTATTGGGTGGCGTATTAGTTGATACCGGTTTATTTAATTGGGAAACTTATACCAATATTGATAATCAATACCGTGTTGCTGACCCTCAACAATGGGGGCTCACTCAAGTTAAAAAACGTGGATTACGAGATATGGGTGCAACCTTGGCCCCACAGTCAGCCCATTTAGTTTCTGTTGGACTAGAGACACTGACCATGCGTCTAAGAAAAACCTGTGCCAATGCGCAAGCTCTAGCCAAATATTTGTCGACACATAGAGGTGTTGATGTTGTTCACTTCCCGGGTTTAGAACATCATCCTCAACATCTTAGAGCAAAGACACTTTTTAAACGTGGTTTTGGTGGCATACTGTCCGTTGAGCTAAGTGGTGAAATAGATCCTCATGCTTTCCTTAATGCATTATCTTTGGTTATATCCGCAACTCATTTGGGCGACACCCGCACTTTAGCGCTGCCAGCGGCGTCGACGATTTTCTTCGAGAATGGTGCCCAAGAGAGAGCAAAAATGGGTATTGCAGACTCGTTGATCCGAATTTCCCTTGGTATAGAAGATATTGAAGATATTCTAGCTGACTTTGATCAAGCGTTTGCTTCAGTGCTAAAAAATAAGGGCTAGCTACGGTGTAAATAGAGTAGGAAATTAGATGCGAAATTTTTTGAACTAATATGGAAACCTACTGACTAACCTATACTGGTAGTTAAAGTGTAGCAACGCTTTAAATGTTAGTGTGTTCCTAGTTGAGTGTGTTTGGCCCCGACTGAATAAGTTGGGGCTTTTTTTTGCTTGTTGGTATATAACAAACAAAAAAGCAAACTTACAGCGCTAGAGCAGTCACTATGTCAGCAACAAAATTTTCGTCGTCAGGTTTTGTAAAGGCGCTATACGATTCAACGATATCACCATTTTTGTCCATCAAATATTTATAAAAATTCCATTTTGGCGAAGTTCCTGCTTTGTCTGCCAACATTACGTAAAGTGGGTCGGCGTTGTCTCCACGAACCGAAACTGATTCAAACATTGGAAAGTTCACGCCATAAGTGAGCTCACATAATTCCGCCGTTTCTTTCTCACTACCAAACTCTTGATTAAAGTCATTAGACGGAAAACCTAAAACAATAAATCCGTCTTCTCTATATTTTGTATAGAGTGCTTCTAGGCCTTCGAACTGAGGCGTAAATCCGCATTTGCTTGCGGTGTTTACGAACAGCACCGTTTTGCCTTTATATGCGTCGCACATATTGACAACTTCTTGTGAGTTGAGCTTTCTTTTTGCAAATTTGAGTAAATCAGGGCACTCAGAGGCCGCCGCCATTTGGCTGCTGACCATCACGGCCATTAGTAAAATAAAGGAAATTGCTTTTTTCATTTTCGAGAGTCCTTTTCACATCGCTAAGGATTGTGGTTAGTTTCATAAAATTTCTAGGTTGTCTTACTTCATAAAAACCGGTACGTTCGCTGAAGGGGTTACGGTAACATGTTAACCTCGACATTATGTAATTCAAGAGGGAATTAAATTTGCCTCTCAGCCCCCTAATATAACGTGATAAATAACTTTAAAGAACACCAATAATGACAAAATATAAAAAAATAGGCTATTACAGTGTCGGAATAGCTTTACTTAGCGCTTGTTCTGCAACTGAAACTCTGGTTTCTAGTTTGAGTACAAACCATATTTCAAGTTTTCCGACAGAAACCATTTCCCAAGCAAAACAGACGATAAACGCAGATGATAGAATCCAACTAACACTTAAGCAGATTATGTCAGATCCAGATTGGTTGGGTCGCGAACCAGAAGATGCATTTTGGAGTGCGGATGGCAATTCGATTGGCTACTACCGCAAACAAGAGGGCACTCCAATTCGTGAATTGTGGCTAACTGAGCCGCATCGTCGTATCAGTAATAGTTCTGAAAATAACGCTGGAAACGGTCACAGGGTGAGTTTGTCGGATATTCATCAGTATGAGTATGATGAAATTATTGGTGACAAGGATATGGACTTTGTTGCTTGGTTATTTGAAGGAAATATATTTGTACAATCTGCAGATGACAGAGTTGTCCGACAGTTAACCAAAAATATTGACGGCGCGAGCAATCTTCAGTTTTATCAGCAACAAAGTGTTTCATTTCAGCGTGGAAACAGCTTTTACACTGTAGATGTTAAAACTGGTATGCAGGAACAAGTGTTGTCATGGCATTTTGATGATAAGTACGAACCGGTTAGTGAGCCGGAAGATTACATCGCCAAAGAACAAATTAAGTTAATTGATTATGTAAAACTGCAACGTAAGAATAGAACTTTGCGCGATGCTAACGATAACAACCTCAGGGCTGAAAATAGCAGTTTAATGACGTCATCATTTTATTTTGACCCTCTACATAGAACGGTAGTAGCAAGCTTATCACCGAATGGTAAGTGGGCGGTGATTGTAACGACTGAAAATAAATCAAGTACCGACGATACTGACATTATGCCAGATTACATTGAAGAAAATGGTCGTATCAAAGCACAAAATGTTCGCCAAAGAGTTGCTGATGCAGAGCCTATTCGGCATGACGTTTGGTTACTTGACGTTCAATCTGGTCTAAAAACTAAGATAGATTATGCTGTATTACCCGGTTATAACGAAGACGTTTTAGCCAATGTGAAGCGTGAAAATGCAGAAGCGAAAGGTAAGACTTATGAAGAAAACCGTTTGCCCCGTGACATTGGTTTGCTATTCGACTGGTATGCGACTGAACCTCCCATCAAGTGGCATGACAACAGCGATAAAGTAGCAGTGATGTTAGAGGCGTGGGATAACAAGGATCGTTGGATAGCAACAATCGATGTTGATGACAAAGTGCTTGTAACACAACATCGAATGCATGACATTGCTTGGGTAAACTACCGTTTTAATGAATTTGGTTGGTTTGATGGAGCGGAAACACTTTACCTCCTATCTGAAGAATCGGGCTATTCGCAGTTATATACTAAACCACTAAATGGCAAGCTAACAGCGGTAACCCAAGGGAACTTTGTGGTTGATAATGTTGTTATTACACAAGACGATAAATATTTCTATTATAAAGCGAATAAAAAGCATCCGGGGATTTATGAAATTTATCGTGTACCCACTGATTCAATAGACTCAGAGGCGCTAACTGATTTAAATGGAATGACCGACTATAGGCTATCTCCTGATGAGTCGGCGTTATTACTCACCCACTCAAAGTTGGTTACACCGCCTGAATTGTATTCACTTGATTTGCGCATTGAATCAGATTTACCAATTAAAATAACAAGTACGGTCAGTGATGAATTTCTAAGTATCAATTGGACTTCACCGTCTATTGTAGCAGTTAAGTCGAGTCATACGGAACAACCCATTTATTCTCGTGTTTATGCGCCGCAAGGGTCGGCTAGTGAAAAACGCAGAGCTGTAATTTTTAACCATGGTGCAGGTTATTTACAAAACTCACACTTGGGTTGGTCTGGATATTTTCGTGAATTCATGTTTCATAGCTTTTTAGTATCGCAAGGCTATGTTGTTATGGATATGGATTATCGCGCATCTGCTGGTTACGGGCGAGATTGGAGAACAGCAATATACCGACAGATGGGCACACCAGAAACTCAAGACCTAAAAGACGGAGTGGAGTGGTTGGTGCAAAATGCAAATGTCGATCGCACTAGAATTGGTACTTATGGCGGATCATATGGTGGCTTCATGACCTTTATGGCCTTATTTACTGAACCGGATCTATTCCAAGCGGGTGCAGCACTTCGTCCTGTTTCTGATTGGGCACATTATAATGACCCATACACGTCAAATATATTGAATAGACCGGATGTTGATCCAATTGCTTATGAACGCAGCTCACCTATCTATTTCGTAGATGGCTTAACCAAACCGCTATTAATAAATGCACCGATGGTGGATGACAATGTATTTTTCCTTGACGTTGTTAGATTAGTTCAAGTTTTAATAGAGAAAGAAAAAGAGAACTTTGAAACAGCTATTTACCCAGTAGAACCCCATGGTTTTGCGCAGCCAAGTTCGTGGTTGGATGAATATCGTCGAATCTATAAGTTATTTGAAGAAAATCTATAGCCTATGATTTTGAAAACATAAACGACTTCAAGTGGTTAATTAGGTAAATTGTTAGAAAAATAAAAGGTGCTGCTGCTAAAGTATGCACCTTTTAGTTAAGGAGACACTGGGTAACTCCGTTAGCGAATACCTGCAATGCTCGGGCTATCAAACTCGTTAGTCTGGCATCATGTCTTTGTGCAGATCCCATACGTTATAGTCAGTTGCACTAAAGTGAGACGACCAAGGATCGAGAACTTTTTTCACCTCAGTTTCGTTGCCTATCTATTTGGCTAACACTTGTGCAAATGCAATTTCAGGTGGTGCTACACTATCCCAATCTTTGTAGGGCACCGACAGCATTAGCGTGTCATTGGCATTAACATGATGAGACCATTGCCAATTAACAGGCCAGTTCTTCGCTTTAGCTGCATCACTCCTCATCTTCTTATCCTTTTCAATTGTAGCCCTCTGCCGTTCTTAACCCGATAAAAAGTTACGCCAATATAACGGTAGGTGACTTCTGGACCTCAATCACTGTTTTCGTCATCAATGAACGACATATATGTCAGAGTC
>JBLHOI010000092.1:0-7367 GCA_047621375.1 Glaciecola sp. | reverse complement strand
TACTTAATCACAATACTATCTAGCGGTAACAATATATTACTTCTAAAGTTAAAAACATTTGCAGTGCCAAGCTATTATCTCAAGCACTAGAAACATGAGATCATTAATTTTTCAGTTACTGATAAAACGAAAAAACACACCTGAGGGTGTGTTTTTATAAAATCCAAAATTCAGATAATGCTCTAGTCTTTACTCAAACCATATTTACGCATTTTTTCGACTAATGTTGTACGACGAATACCCAACATTTCAGCGGCTCTTGCTACAACACTGTCTTGCTGCTCAAGTGCTTGACGGATCATGTCAATTTCTAATTCCGCTAGTAAATCTTTTAAATTAACTCCTTCTGGCGGTAATTCACTTGGAAAGCGCGTTTCAGGTATTTCAACAGGCTCTTCGTCACTAAAAATAGATGCTAAAGCATCGCGCTCTAATTGCTCTTCATCAATTTCAACACAATACTCAGGTACATCAATGTAACGGTACTTATGCGGTAAATCGTTAACGTCAACTAACCCACCAGGGAATAAGATCGTTAAACGTTCCACTAAGTTTGATAATTCACGCACATTACCAGACCAAGGGTGTTCTTTTAACGATTCTATAGCGCGTTGAGTAAAACGAACTTTACCACGGCCTTCATTAAACACTCGGCTAACTAATTCGTGTAATAGTAGTGGCACATCATCACGACGCTCACTTAATCCAGGCATTTCAATTGGAAACACATTAAGTCGATAATATAAATCTTCACGAAATGAATTATCTATAATCATGGTTTCAAGATCGCGATGAGTCGCGGCAACGATACGGACATCAGTCGCAATTGTTTTGCTGCCACCTACCCGTTCAAATACCTTTTCTTGTAAAACACGTAACAACTTAACCTGCATTTGCAGTGGCATATCACCAATTTCATCTAAAAACAGTGTGCCACCTTCAGCCAATTCAAAACGGCCTTTACGAGATGAAATTGCCCCAGTAAAAGAGCCTTTTTCATGGCCAAATAATTCACTTTCAAGTAATTCTGCAGGTATAGCACCACAATTGACCGGGATAAAGGGTCCATCACGTCGTTCAGATAAATAATGAATATTACGTGCTACAACTTCTTTCCCTGTCCCTGACTGACCTAAGACTAATACCGTCGCATCAGAACTTGATACTTGGTTAATCAAATGACGGACTTTAGCAATGCCTTCACTACGTCCAACTAAACTACGGAATAGCTTGGTTTGGTTGCCGCTGGTGAGAGTATGTTCTCGCTTTGCTTGGCCAAAAACCTGACAAAAATGCAAAAGTTCGGTCAATTGCGGGTAATTTATCGGCTCTTCAATTGCTCCGAGTATATTGGATAAATCGATATCGGTATTGCCTAACAACAACATCGGTTGCCAAGGCACTATCGCAGCAATGTTTTTGATACTCTCTACGGTGATATTTTCATCAACAATGACAACAGTACGATACCGAGATTGTTCAATCAAGACTAAAAAAGATTCATTAGAGA
The DNA here is from genome assembly GCA_047621375.1 of Glaciecola sp. GTDB lineage: Bacteria > Pseudomonadota > Gammaproteobacteria > Enterobacterales > Alteromonadaceae > Glaciecola. The sequence continues at coordinate 5,857 of JBLHOI010000092.1, read as the reverse complement.
CAATTTCGCACTGTTCGCCTAAGAATTCGAAAATACAGCACAAACGAGTCACGCGCTCTGATGGGGTACCGACAATTAAAATTCTTTGTTCTATTTGCATGATTCAGAAGGCCAAAAGCTCTTATTATAGGTATTGATTCGGGATGATTATGTAGCATACCGCCACATAAAACAAAGTACATTGTCGTCATACAACTGACAACTCTGACGTTATTCTAGCATTATTCCTAAAACAGAATCGTTAATCCGCTAAATACAGTGAAGAAAAACGAACTCAATGATAAATATTGTATTATCAGCCCTCCATAAGCAAGCATCAGTTACATTTTTCTACCTCAAAACACATCCACGCAAATACATGCTGTTTTTTTATACAAGAAATATTGCAATTCACAAAACAATTGCTCAATTTCAAGTTGCTTTACAAATAATTCATGAATGTATAATACCCTTATTTGTATCATTGGCATCTTTAAAGTAATTTACAGAACTAAAGATCTAAAAAAGATTGGTGTCGCTGCAAAACTTCCAAAAAAGCCCAGTAAGCTTCTCCAATTTTACTCTCACAAATAAATTATGACAGTTAAACATGGATAGAATTTTGCATACAAAGTAAGTTACTAGATCATTAGGAGTTTATACAAATCATGAACCAGAACAAAATCAATGTAATGACACCAAAGTTTGCCAGTGATTTCGTGTGCGTTGGCAGTAAGTGTGAGGCACATTGTTGTAACTCATGGGATATACCGATAAATAAACAATCATACAAAGCACTGAAGAAATTTGGAGATATTGAAATTCATCAATTAGTTACCTCAAATTTCAAACTCACCAGGCAGTCCGAGAGCAACTATGCAGAAATCAAGATGTCTGATAATGGTGATTGTGCAATGCTAGATGAAGCAAACTTATGTAAAATTCATAAGAAATGTGGCCCAAAACTACTACCGTATACATGTCAAGATTACCCACGAAAGCCACATTGGTTTGGTAACCAGGCAGAAATGAGTATGTCGCTCTCCTGCCCTGAGGTCGTTAAAAATGTATTATACGATCCTGACGCAATGATGATTACATCCATAGAACAATATGAGCATCAGTTAAACCATGGCAATATAGGTGGATTCAAACCTACCGAAGGCCTTAGTTACCTACCGCTAGTTCGAGATTTCTGTTTTAGTGTCGCATTAAATTCAATACTCACCTTTGAACAAAAACTATTTATTATTGGCCTCTATTTAAAACAATCTGACGCCTATTTAAACAACCTTGAAAGACTGTCTCAATTAGCCGATAGTTTTCATTCTATGATTAATGATGGCACGCTAACAAAACATTATGAAACATTGCCGTCAACACCATCCATCAAATGGAGCTTTTTTGCGACTCAAGATTTTCATCTGGTTACAACCCAGTACCAAACACAAACAGTTTCTTTTTCAAAGATAAAGAAATTCGATGCATTTATTGAATGTCAACAAATGATAATGAATAGCCTCCACACGAGCCAAGATACAGACACACAAGGAAAGGATAACTATTTTACAGTTGCTAATCCTGAACGTGAACATTTTAAATATACCGAGATACTGACTTCATCAGAAAAGTATCTCACAGAACATTTCAACCAACACCCTCAAATTTTAATCAACTTCTTGTTGTATAGTCTTTATAACGACCAATTAATGGTTAATTTAGGCAAAAAACCTTATGATTATTTTAAATTTTTGACTATTGATGCTTTAATGCTAAAAAGTTATTTATCAGGCATTGCACTTCAACAAAAAGGGCTAACTAAAGAGTGGGTTGTTAAACTTTTTCACAGTTATTTTAGACGTAGACAGCATAATTTAGGACTTTTTAACCAAATAAATGCCAATATAAAAAAAGCAGAAGAGCAAAGTGAGTATCTTATTTTCTCGTTACTAAAAGATTGATTGTAATTTACATGAAATCAAAATGATAATGTGCGTCTTAGGCTACTGACAAAGCCCGAGACATTCATCTAGGGTTGAACGTCAAAGTGAACAATATCGGCGTAATTAGTAAGGTATTGAGCATCACAAACCAGCATAGCTACTTTAAAGTTCGCATAAACATCACTGACAGAGAAATAATTCAATAAACGCAAAAAACAAACCCCCACTTAAAAAGTGAGGGTTGTCATTAATTTGAGACGTTAAACATCTTTTTAGCTTAAATATAGCTTCTGTTACAATTAACTCGCTTCAGAAGTTAATCCATGCATTTCTTGTGGGATTGCATCCCAACCTTCTTTAATGGTTCTGAGTAAAGCAGAAACCTCTTCAAGCATCTCGACATCATTAGTGACATTAGCCTCAGATAATCGTCTCAACATGTACTCGTAAAGAGAATCTAAATTAGCAGATACATCAGCGCCAGCATCCATATTTAGGCTACCGCTCAACCCAGCAATAATGCTTATAGCTTTGCCGATATTCTCGCCTTTTTGCGAAGGATTTTTTTGTTGTATAGCATATTTAGCTTGCGCAATGCGCTGTAATGAACCTTCAAACATCATTTGTATAATGCGATGCGGCGAAGCCACCGCGATCTCGCTTTCTAGCGAAACTTTTCGATATGACTGTAGTGAGCTTCTCATAAATACCTACCTATCTGAATCAATACTTTTATAAACATTAACTTGACGTTGGTTTTTCTTTCCTAGATGTATCTCAGCATGCAAACTATTCATGACTAATTTTGCCTTCACCTCAAGGATCAATGTTAGCTCCAATTGGCGTTCCAAATAATCTCTTTGCACAAACGAGTCATCTGCGATCAAAACATTCAATAAATTTTGACGCTTAGTAATCAACGCTTGCAAATCTAATACCAACTGTTCAAATTCTTCTATATTTTTGTCATTTTTTAAACAGTTTAATACTGTCTTACATTGCTCGCTAGTTGTATCCAAATCATCAATTAACATTTGCTGCTCTGCTGTCGCCATTTAATTTCAACTCATCGTCATCTTTTAAACATATTAATAAATTTTTAGATTAATCATTTTTACTCACAAGACCTGGAAGTGAGTCAAGTCGTGATTGCAAGTCAGAACTCTGGGTGCTTAGTTGACCCACAATCAAATCCATATAGTTATACTGTGTATAAAGTCGCGCTTGAAACGCCGCCATTTTTGAAGCAAACGCTTCACGCTGCTCGGTCAAGCGCACTAAACTACTGTCTAGAGATGTATCACGACTATCAATAATTGAACCAGTAGCAACATATGCATCAAGGTAACCGTCTAACTTGGTTGCAGCACCAGTACCTTCAGTGGTAAACATTTCTTTAATACCGCTAACATTACTTTCTAATGCTGCAGACAAAATGTCATCATCAATTTCCAAGGTGCCACTTCGGGTGGTGGTAATACCAATAGAGGCAAGCGACAAATTACCATTCGATGTTGAAAAAGAAGAAGATATTACATTACGTAACTGACTCTGTATGCTGCGGGGCAATGAGTCACCTTGCAAAGCACCAGCCTCTTTAGTGTCAGGATTATAACTCGTTAAACTTGCGATGGTTTCTGACATCGAATTAAAAGCATCAACAAATGCTTGTATCCCAGTCTTGATTGAACTGGTATTTTTAGAAACGGTTAACGTAGTCAATTTATCGATATCGGCTTCTTTAAGGTTAAGCGTCACACCATCAATTGCCCCCTCAATAGTATTACTGCTCGAGGTGAGCTTTAAACCATCGACATATATAATTGAATCTTTGGCAGGTTGCAATTCTGTCATAGCAAATGTATCGGCCAACACCGTACCTGCGCCAGCATCAGTTGCCGAAACAGTGATATTATTGGCGGTGCCAGTTTTATTGGAGGTCAAGACTAATTTAGCCCCGTCATCACTGTTTACTATGGTAGCAGTAACCCCTACATTATCTTTAGCTGCATTAATCTTAGTCACTAACGTTTGTAACGTATCTTCGTCGCTGACTGCGATATCAAAACTATCACCATCGACAGCGAAATTTAACGAACCTTCGGCTAATGGCGCTTTCACATCACTAACGGCTAAAGATCCCACTTTTTGACTTTGTGCAAGCTCCTCAACCGCAATACTATAGCTACCTGACACAGCGTCATTAGTTACAGTTGAACTCAAGTAAGTGCTTTTTGAAAGTTTTACAACCTGGCTATCGAAAGAATCTGCTTTTGAGAGAAAACTTAAGCTATCCTGAAATTCAGACAAGGCACTTTTTAAAAAGCCTAATGCTGATATTTCAGAGTTAATTGTGCCCTCTTTTGCGTCAAATTGTGCAACCTTAGGAGCTTGTTCCGAGTTAACTAAAGCCGATACAATACCGTTAATGTCTAGGCCAGACCCTAGTCCTACCGATGTTAATCCCATATTTACCTCAACTTATATCAACGTGACGCGACTTAGCTTTTTGCCACAAAAAAGTACAATCAACTAATTCAATCAACAACTAGCCAGTAACATTTAGGCTTCCGTTCTCATCAACAAACCTTTGACATCCTGCAACTTCTGCGCCAACTCCAACGCCTCGTCACTGGGGATTTGGCGTATAATTTCACCCGAATTAATATCCATAACCTTAACAATAGCGGAGCCTGAATCTTCGTCAACCGAAAACGCCAACCCTTTGTTCATCAGTGACATAACTTCCGATAACTGCATAACTACTTCTTCTAAGGCTTCCGTTTCGGACAGCTCTTCTTTCGCGCGTTCGGCAGATTTAGTTTCAGTTACCACCTTAACCAACGATACCTTATCAGACTCTGGCACATAAGCACTTTTATCAACCGCTGAATGTGAAGCAGTACGCCCGTCTGATGCATCACCTGAAATAGTTTCTGACTTATGCGTTACAATTTCAGGCCTATTTATTACAGAGGGACTTACAGGTGAGCCCGCTATACCCATTGAATTATTATCCATAACATCCTCTCAAAATCATTGCGATCCCAGTTAATGTGTTTCACGCTGGAATAACACTATCAACAAGGTCGTGCTTGTTTAGCAAATAGCCAATCCAGCAAGCCGCCTATTTGTCAAAAGTTAGCATACTCAATAACACCGAAAATCGCCATCCATATTCAATGGCTGCGCATACTTACTCTCTATACGACCCGTATGCCATAAAGTAAAAAAGGAAGATTCAACAGTGTGAATCCTCCTTTTCTATTTTGACACTATTTACTGATTCACTCAGTGAGTTACTATCAAGCTACAGCTGACTAATAAACTCCGGTTACAGCAGTGATAGCGCAACTTGTGGCAACTGATTCGCTTGTGCAAGCATTGAAGACGATGCCTGAGACAAGATTTGCTGCTTACTTAACTCAGCACTTTCTGAAGCAAAGTCAACATCTTGAATACGACTACGTGCATCTGATACGTTATTCTGGATATTACCTAAGTTGTTAATGGTAAAGTCCATGCGGTTTTGTATCGCACCTAAATCTGCACGCTGACCATCAATACCACTAATCGCAGCATCAATCACCGCTAGAGCATCCTGAGCACCGGTTGCAGTACCAATGTTAATCGAGCTCACCTTGTTTAGGGTTGACCCAGCCGCAGTAGCGGTAGCCCCACCACCAAGTACTTCGTCCACTGCAGTACCCGTAACAGCAATTTTGTCAGAAGAAGACAATTTTAATTCAGCCGTTTTGCTTACATTGGCACCAAATGTAGCGCCACCCAATGATACTGTGCCTGCAGAGCTTGCTGCAATTTCAATACCTTGAACATTTTTAGCGGTAATACTAATGACACTGGTGTCTTTATCGTAGCTAACATCATAACCCGCTTTACCTAAGTCGGCAGCCAATGCAGCTGTATCTCCGTTA
>JBLHOI010000091.1:0-7377 GCA_047621375.1 Glaciecola sp. | reverse complement strand
TCTTGCGACGTTTCCCCACTCAATTTAGTCAGTTCAAAGTCGATGCTTGCAGCGGTGTTAGTTACACTTCTTTTATTCTCAATAAACTGGCTGATCCGCCTATGATGGACCCTAGCAGATGCAAAGTGTTGCTGTATCGACCCATTTGGTTCTGAACGATGTTGACTAATGGTTTGAATCAATAAAGTTGAGTTAATGTTATTACTGCCTTTTAACAGGTGGTTTAACAAATAGTCTACATCGTTTTGTGCCACACCAAGATAAGAATTAAAAATATGGGTAGTTGGCTCGTTTAATGTAACAAACATAAGACCACTATGTTCACCACTAGATGTATCTCTGCGAGCGCCTATTTTCAATAATCTAAAGCCTTGTGACTCCCAAAAATTGCTCAATTCTGTTGTAAAGCCAAACGAAGTCGACAAGTAGTCAACATGATCCTTTTTAGCTAACACACTGATTTGTCGTAACAACATTTTACCCAGTCCTAAACGTCTGCGGTCAGGTTTGATTGCAATACGACTTATCCGCCAGCTGTTGGCTTTTATAAACCAGTCATCGCAAAAGGTCATAGCTAGGTTTTGAGCAACTAAATGACCGTTTACTCGTCGTTGTGACGACATTATTCCTTCGAGTAAACTGTCGTTTGGTGCAAATGTAATATTTCCCTCTTGCGCAATAACAGCGACTCCAATAATGGTGAAATTTAATTCAGACAAGCTAGCACTGTTTGTCAATGCCACAATCTGTTGGTCTGGAGAATCAAGAATTCGCATTAAATCATCAGGTGTTGTTTGGTAATGGCTTTGTATTAATAAACTAAAAACCTGAGCGAGTGCGTTTTCATGCTTAATGAGCCATGCCCTATCTAACTGATGAAAAACCGATTGTGTTGAGCTCTTGTCGATACCAGGAAATTGAAGCTCAGGAGAGAATGTCCTAAGCTGAAAGGGTAAAGGAAGCGAGTCATCCACAAAGGGGGCAAATACACGGTTAAATGAGGCTTCCAAACAATCCTGGTCAAACCACCGCAATGGGCGGTGTAATTCAACACTAACCAAAGCCTTATTGAGAGTTTCTAGTTTGGGCAAAACACGTATTTTAAAGCCTAATCCACTTCCTTCATATCCAGCGAGTGTTGTTGCCATGACAATTCGAGTGAATTTTTGACATGCATATAATAAAATTGCTGGGGCTATTGCAGCTGCCTCATCTACGATTAAGGTAGCTGTCGTTGGCAAGTGGCATAGCTGATCGGGAGCAATGAATTTAAGTTCAAGTGGGTCGTGGTTCGGATCTCGTTGTTGGTTTTCTTTAATTGTATTGGATTTTGAAATAGCCTTGAGCCGCTTGTATTCGATTTGTGCTCTTTGCGCGTTATTAATATGTGGCGCAGTAATAAAAATATGAGTAGCGCTATCTTGATTACTCAATGTAGCTGCTATTTGGCCCAATAATGTCGACTTTCCTCTCCCACGCTTAGCTGTTATCAGGCCGATAGACTCATCTTTCTGAGCATTCCTCAAGATTGCTTTGAATGCTGTTTGCTGCTGTGGTGTTAATATCCCAAGTAAACTGTCTTCGCTCTTATTTTGATTAGTATAAGCAAAGGGTAGATGTATAGAGTGTGGTGTTAAGCAGGCAGTACTCTTGTCCTTTAATAAAATATCCGCCATTCTCGATATAAATAAACTTCTCGAATGTTGGGTATTATAGCTAAATGCAATACCTGAATGTTCAGCCTCATACTGTTGCCAGTCCTTGAGGTCTGGACACATTATTATCAGTAAACCAGATTTCCCAATTGCCCCCTCAAGCGCATAAAGAGCACTGGGCTTAATACCATCAAATGCATTATAAATTACTATTTCGTACTCTGTACCTAGATGCTGCTTATATTGAGATATTTGGGAGCGAGTAATAAAGTTAAATTTAAGGTGATTACTAAAAGTCATCACGGTATTGCTAAGTAACAGTGCAGATGAACGTGTTTGTTGAAGAACGTGTTCAGTTTGTAGTTGACACCAATCAATGCTGCCAGAAATTAACAATAATTGCCTATGGCTGGTACTGTTATTTCTTTGCGCCATCCAATCAATGAGTGATTTACCTGTCAATCTGCTTGCTCTCTTTTATAATGAGTAATGCGAACCTGTTTATTCTACATTTAATAAGGAAAAAAATGCGTTTTTTATCCAGACGTTTAGTAATGCCAAATGATTTAAATTATGCGAATGCTTTGTTCGGTGGAAGGGCACTTGAATGGATTGATGAAGAGGCTGCGATATATGCTATCTGTCAATTAGAAACAAACTGTCTAGTGACTAAGCACATAGGCGAAATATCATTCGAATCCGCTGCGACTCAGGGGGATATTGTCGAATTTGGATTAGTCACTAAGAGAGTCGGTAGAACGTCAATTACAGTGACTTGTTTAGTTCGCAATAAAGCCACCAAAAAAACAATATGTTTGGCCGATGACATCGTATTTGTCAGAGTGGACCCCGCAACCAGACTACCGGTCGAACATGGCAAAACGATGCAGGGATTGTTGTCACAAACAGAAAAAGAAATAAAAGCGTTAAATATGGAGTAGCTTAATAAATAGGTATGTATAAACATGATCCTATAATGTATTAAGTGCTAATTGTTGTAACAATAATGTTAACACTGTCTTTAATTTCGAATTTGCTTAATCGATTGATTTACATTCTATTTTTTGTTGATATGATAATACCTAACGCATATTAAAATTAGCGTTTAACCAAGGGGTGCAGCTATTTGCTGCTGAGATTCAGTTGAAAACCCTTATTTACCTGATCCGGTTAGTACCGGCGTAGGAATGGTTGTATAAACACATCAATTACCTGCTCCAACACCGGCTCTTTTCTACAGACATGAAGAGAACCACATGAAAAACATAAAAGTATCAAATCAGTCAATATTCTTAAGACCGCGAGGTCAGCTCATAAAACCATTTTGCATTAGTCCAATCGCTAGCTCAATAGCACTTGGATTACTCAGTTTTGGCATTCACCTTACTGCAGCTGCCGACACTTCAATCACTAGTACCACAAGCAATAAATCAATTAATAACAGCATTGAACGTATAGTTGTGACATCTGATTTTAGCCAACGGAGCCCTGATAATCTGGCCAGTAGTGTTGTCGTTATTGGCGAACAATTGCTAGATTTACGCCAAGCTGAACATTTGGAAGACATTGTTGGCATTGTTCCTAACCTGAATTTCAGCAGTGGTGCGTCACGCGGTAAATTTATTCAAATAAGAGGAATTGGTGAACGCAGTTTATTCGCCGAACCAATTAACGCTTCTGTTGCTCTTGTTGTCGATGAAATTAATTTCTCTGGATTGGGCGGATTGGGTTCTCTATTTGATGTTCAACAAGTAGAAGTACTATCTGGACCGCAATCCACTGGATTTGGTGCATCGGGATTGGCTGGCATCATCAAAGTAGTTAGTAACTCAGCGACGGATAGTCAAGAAGGCTATTTGCAAGGAAGTTTTGCGCAATATAATACACAGCGATATAGCGCAGCCTATTCTAACCAAATAGCAGACGGTTTAAACGCACGTATTGCTATGCAGCAAGTAACGAGCGATGGTTTTGTCGAAAATACTTACTTAAACCGCGACGATACTAATAATATTGACGAGTTCAATGCAAAATTGGCAGTTGACTATGTGATATCAGATACAACAGGGCTTGAATTTAAACTTTACCACTTTGATGTCGACAACGGCTATGATGCTTTTTCGTTAGACAACGATAACAAAACTCGTTCAGATGAACCTGGATTTGATCGCACTGAAACACGAGCATCTAGCATTAAGTATATACAAGACTTAGGTGACCACTCCTTTTCACTTACATTGACTACTTTAAATGCGGATCTGGATTACGGTTATGATGAAGACTGGACATTTATTGGTTTTCATCCTGATGAGTATAGTTCGTTTGACCAGTATAAAAGAGAAGTGAGTAATCAGACAGTAGACGCAATATTAGCCTCCACTGATGCGAAATCGCCTTGGGTAGTTGGTGTTTATTATCAGCAAAGTGAACAGGATCTTACTCGCATATATACTTATGCCGATGCAAATTTCACCAGTTTTTATGAGCCTAACTCAGTTGCTCTATATGGTGAACGCAGTTGGCAAATATCTGAACCATTGTCAATTACGGCAGGTGCAAGAGTAGAGAAGTTTGATGCCGACTATATTGATAGTAATAATTTTGTTGAAGTACTCGAAGATAGCTTATTCGCGGGTAAATTAACGGCAAGCTATGCACTACAAAAAACGACATTTTATTCAAGTATTTCGCGTTCATATAAAGCGGGCGGCTTTAACGCGGATGAGCGTGTTTCCGACAACGACCGATTATATTCCCCAGAATATAATTGGAACTATGAACTTGGCATTAAAGGCAACATAGACACCTCAAGTGGAATTAACGCGCATATATCGCTCACGTTCTTCTACATGCAAAGAGAGGATGCTCAAGTCAGTGACTTCTCTGTTTTGAATAGAGAGGATGGTAGCGGTGCAGTTGAATTTATTGACGTTATTGGGAATGCAGATACGGGTATTAACAAGGGCATGGAAATTTCAAGCAGTTGGCAACTTACAGATAAGTTGAGTGCGGTTGTCAATATGGGGTATCTGGATGCGACTTTTGGTAATTATCAACTCGTCGATGGCAGTTTTGTCGACAAACAATTACAAGCTCAAGCCCCTAAAGTAACCTTTTATACGTCTGCCAGTTATGAATTCACAGATCAGATTGTCTGGGTAGTTGAATTTGAAGGTAAGGACCGCCATCGTTTTTCTGTTGGGCATGATGAGCGTGCGCCATTCACCGCTGTATTTAATTCAGAAGTAAAATGGCAAGAGGATAATATACTGGTGCAACTATGGGCCAAGAATATATTTGATAGAAGCTTACCCACTAGAGGTTTTGGTGGTTTTAATAATGATCCAAGAGATGGCTATTTCCCTGCAAAACCATACTATCAATTTGGTCAAGAACGCCAACTTGGTGTTACTGCAACCTATCGTTTCTAAGGAGATAGAAAATGAAACTTGTTGTCGATATTTCTTTGTATCCACTAAACGAAAAGTATATAGCGCCCATAAAGGCGTTCATAGACAGACTCAACCAAGACGCTAATCTTGAAACTAGCACGTCTGCTGCAAGTACTATTATTAGTGGTGAATATGAGTATGTTATGGCTGTTTTAGGCGCACAGATGAAGCAAACTTATAGCGAGACCGGTCAGGCCGTGTTCGTTTGCAAATTTCTAAATGGTGATAAAATGGGCTCAGGTGAGTGACTGAGTTTTTTGATATAGCAATGCAGCAATTCCAGCAACAGAGTTTGCTGGAATTGCTCGCGTTTGTTCTCTCTGTTCTATATGTTGTTTTAGCGGCTAGACAAAATATTTGGTGCTGGCCTTGTGCCTTTTTGGGCACTAGTATCTTTGTTTATTTATTTTGGGAAGTGACACTCGTTTTTCAAATGCTTTTAAATTTTTACTATATTGTTATGGCTGTAGTTGGTTTTTTGAGTTGGAAGCAAGTCAAAGATAAGCCAACTTTAGCTATTACTCGCCTAGACGCCAAAGTTCATATATTGCTTATTTTTGTTGGTTGCTTTGTTACCTGGTCATTAGTAAAAGCTGGGGAAAATTGGTTCTCTGGTGATTGGGTATGGTTAGATGCAGGAACCGCCGTATTTTCTGTTATAGCGACGGTAATGACGGCACGTAAAAAAATTGATAATTGGATTTATTGGTTAGTTATTAACCCTGCTACTGCGTATTTAATGCTTCATAACGGGCTTTACTTAACCTGTATATTAATGTTTTTATACACGGCTATGTCAATTTATGGATTTTTAAACTGGCGCAAATATTTACGATGAAACCGGAAAACGTAGGGCAAAATGATAAGCTTATTAATCTGTTAAAAGCTCCCCTAGGTTTAAGTGATAGAGCAATAATTTCTCCGTTATCAGGTGGAGCAATAAATCGTTCTTATTATCTGAACGATGCTTCCAATGAATTTATGGTGAAGGAGTTTCAAGGTGAGAGTTCTCTGTGCATAGATCGTCAGGAACGCTTCGATCTGCAATCGATGTTGTCAAATAGCGGTTTGGCGCCAAAACCTATTTATTTATCACCCGATACAGGAATTTATGTTGAAGAGTGGATAAAGCACCGCAGAATTGAGATCTTATCGATTTTTGATGAACGACATATAAATTCACTGGCTTCGGCGCTGACCCGCGTACACAAAAATAAGGTGGAAACTAAACTGCTTGATTTACCGGCCCACTGGCTTCAGTATTTAACCGCGCTGCAAAGTCCATCCAACGATCTAGTTGAAGAGGTTACAAAACAGACTCAAAAATGGAAAAAGACAGTAGGTTCTGCGCCAAACGATCAAGTTTTTTGTCACAATGATCTCGTATTGGCTCACTTATGTGTCCCAACTAATATTGTTCTTGATTGGGAGTATGCAGGTGTCGGTAATCGTTATTTTGATATTCTTTCGTGTGCAAAAGTAAATGGCTTTAATACTCAACAATGTGATTTGCTATTAATGGATTACGCCACACAAAATAATATTCCTATTAATGAAGTCAATGAAGGTTGCCTGCAACAAACCAGTTTTGTTGAATTAACTTACCAATTATGGCACCAAGCGGTTGGCATAACGTCTAAAAATTAGGCTTTCATTCAATTGATGTCATAAAATTCTTTCCTTTTTCATTCGTCTACGTATAATCCGCCTAGCTACAGGGGTGTAGTTCCAATTGGTAGAACAGCGGTCTCCAAAACCGATGGCTGGGGGTTCGAGTCCCTCCACCCCTGCCACTTTCTAGTTAGTCCTATTCGAGTTGACTATTTTACAGTCAATCATTGCTCTAGGCACAAAACTCTTTTATCAAATCCAGATTTTGGCTATGCTTAGTTAACGTAATAAATAAGTAAAAACTGATAGGATAGTCACATTGTATTCGCCTACACCGATTCCGTTAGATACAAATAATACAGCTTTGGGCAACATTAACTTGAGCCATAGCACCTTGAGCGCTTACCAAAAAGCCACGCTACAGACAATGGGCATCGTGTTGTATACACGGCGAGATGTAATTACTGTCATAGAATCGTCCGGCGTTACAGACTCGAGTCATCCGTTCATTCAAGAACCCATGCTTATGGACGAAACTGATACATTTATTAAACAGTTATTTAATCTCTTTGATGTTAGCAGTAGTGTCGAACTTGGTCTCACTTGGCAAGTTCAAGATATTGAAACAATTATGTTAAAAGATAATATACTCATAACAC
>JBLHOI010000090.1:0-7420 GCA_047621375.1 Glaciecola sp. | reverse complement strand
GCACAGCGTGCAGTAGATCCGTCTTCTGTAATACCGTCAGTAAACGAAATTACCCTTCCATTCGATAGTACTAGTGAACTTAGTTTTCCTGCAGATGTGGGCCGTAAATATGCAGGAGTTTCGGGAGACTTTAACCCCATACATTTAACTCGTTGGACAGCAAAATTAATGGGCTTTAAGCAAGCTATAGCGCATGGGATGTATTCAAAAGCACTTTGCTTATCAGCAGTAATAAAACAAGAAATGCAAAATAATAAATGGGTTTTAGCACAAACGCCGATGCAGTTTTCTACACAATTTATGCAACCTATTTACTTGCCAACGCGGTGCGAGCTAATAGTAAGTCGTGATCTGAACCTGATTGACTTCTCGCTGACTTCACACAGCCACTCTAAAGAAAGAGAACATCTGCGCACCAACATTGTGATTGGTTAGCGCACAGATGGCATTGATCTCTCTTTGAACATTAAGTTTTTTTCTGAATAATAGTTGGCTCAGGTTTCTCTAGCATGTCTGGATAGTCGAGATTGTAATGTAATCCTCGGCTTTCTTTTCTTTGCATCGCACATGTTACAATTAATTGAGCGACACAAACGAGATTTCGCAATTCCAACATATTGTTGCTTACTTTGAAGTTGCTGTAGTACTCGTCAATCTCTTGTTTTAATAAGTTTATACGCCTCAAAGCACGCTCTAGCCGCTTATTTGTGCGGACAATACCAACGTAATCCCACATGAAAAGCCGAAGTTCATGCCAATTGTGTTGAATGATAACGAGTTCATCTGAGTCAATTACTCTGCTCTCATCCCAAGCTTGTATTGGCTCATCAATCCAATTTTCGTCTATGCGACTAACAATATGCTTGGCAGCAGCGTGAGCAAACACAATACATTCGAGTAGCGAATTACTGGCCATTCTGTTCGCACCATGAAGGCCTGTGTATGCAGTTTCACCAATAGCATAAACATTTTCTAAATTGGTGCGTGCATCGAAATCAGTAACAACTCCTCCGCAAGTATAGTGCGCAGCTGGAACAACAGGTATTGGTTGCCTCGTAATATCTATGCCTAATGAAATACAGCGGCGATAAATATTAGGAAAGTGCTTTTGGATGAAATCACTGGATTTATGACTAATATCCAAGTACATGCAATCCGCACCAAGGCGTTTCATTTCAAAATCGATGGCCCGAGCGACAATATCACGTGGAGCTAGATCGCCTCTGCTATCAAATTGATGCATGAACTTAGTGCCATCTTGATGGCATAAAAACGCGCCTTCGCCGCGCAATGCCTCACTGATCAGAAAGTTTCCCGCGTCTGGATGAAATAAGCATGTGGGATGAAATTGGTTAAATTCCATATTGGCTATTTTACAACCTGCACGCCACGCCATAGCAACGCCGTCACCACTCGATACATCCGGATTTGATGTGTACTGATAAACTTTACTGCCGCCGCCGGTAGCCAGTGTGGTAAAACGCGACCTAATTACTTCTACTCGTTCTACTTTACGATTCCAAACGTAAGCACCAACACAATGGTCTGGTGAGGTTTTACTCTTGATTAAGTCAATAGCGTTGTAACGTTCAAATAAGTGAATGTTAGGGTGATTGGCTACGTTGTCCGATAAGGTTTTCTGTACAGCGGCGCCGGTGGCGTCTGCAGCATGCAGTATCCTTCTGTGACTATGTCCACCCTCACGCGTAAGATGAAATTTAGTTTCTCCATTCTCATTTTTTTCTTGGTCGAAAGGAACGCCTTTGTTGATCAGCCATTCCATGCTTTCCTTTGCATTACGCACTGTAAAAGCAACAACAGCTTCATCACATAGACCGGCGCCTGCATTCAACGTATCTTTGACATGATCGTCAATTGAGTCTGCGTCGTCAAATACGGCAGCTATACCGCCCTGTGCGTAGCGAGTGCTACCTTCATTAATGTCACTTTTGCTTAGGACTATAACGTCACAAAATTCAGCCATTCTTAACGCAAGGCTTAAACCTGCGGCTCCACTACCTACTATCAGCAAGTCGCAGTGATGTTCAATTGTTTGAGACATAGATTGTTTTTCGAGTAACATGTAGAATTGCGGGTACCGACATACTAATCATCTAGTAAAAAATTACAACTGATGGTTATTTATAAATTATTTTAGCTGTATATCGAACTTATCCATAAAGTGTCTGTCTATTACTACACTTGCAGGAGCCATGAGTGATGTGTTTTAGGAGTAGTGGCTCGAATGAGCGAGCAGAAAACCGATCAAGAATTAGTTGAACAGGTACAAAAAGGCAATAAAAACGCTTTTAATTTGTTAGTTATTCGTCATCAAAACAAAGTGATGCATATCGTAGCAAGGTACGTGAAAAATAGCGGTGATGTGGCGGATGTAACGCAAGAGGCTTTTATAAAAGCGTACAGAGCACTCCCCAACTTTAGAGGCGAAAGTGCTTTTTACACATGGCTTTATAGGATAGCGGTAAATAGTGCAAAAAATTATTTAACATCCCAAGGGCGTAAACCGCCAGCAAGTGATGTTGATGCGAGTGAAGCTGACTTTTATGATGGAAGCGATGCGTTAAAGGAAAATAATTCTCCTGAACGCGCTCTGCTGTCCGAAGAATTACAGCAAAAATTATTTGCTGCAATAGATGCGCTACCTGAAGATTTACGTTCTGCGATTACATTACGTGAAATCGAAGGCCTGAGCTATGAAGAGATAGCTGCCGTGATGGAATGTCCGGTTGGGACGGTACGATCAAGAATTTTTAGAGCACGAGAAGCGATAGACAAAGTTATCGTGCCTTTAATGCAAACATAAACACGGTTTATTAGTAGCGGTGTCAAAGTAGGAATTTGTTTTATGACGCAACAGTACGAAAAATTATCAGCATTTGTAGATGGTGAGCACCAAGACCCTGAAATAGCGAAGAGCTTGACCCAAGATCCTGAACTCGCTGACAAGTGGAAACGCTATCATTTGGTCAGGGATTGTATCCGTAACGAAATGAGTGCGGACATCCATTTTGACATAAGTGCACAAATTGCGAAAAAGTTGGAAAACGAGTTGGCAATGGTTGCTCCGAAGCGCACTTGGCGAGAGTCACCCTTGGTCGCAAGCATTATCCCGCTGGTTAAACAAAGCGGACAGCTTGCAGTTGCTGCTTGTGCTACCGCCGTGATGATATTCAGTTACCAGTCTTACAACCAACCCGAAGAGTCGCTACCGTTTTTGACAGCGCCGACACAATTTGGCCCTCAAGGTGGCTTGGCTCCTGTGAGCTTGCAAACAAGCCAGAGTGTTGGCGGGGAAGATATGGCGATACTGTTAGAGCAGCAACGTCAAATAAATGCAATTATTGAAGATCATCAACGTCAACTGAAACTTAAAAATGCTGGACAAAGCAAACAGTCAGTAGTGGAAGATCTGAACACAGAGCAACCACAAAAGTAGTATGATCAAAGGAGCAAACAATGTGACAAGGAGCGCCAATATTGGAAAAAGGCTCTGCAAGTGGGTTTTACTTCTGATCACTCTGTTTTTTTTCGCTCCAATTGTGTTCACAAGCGCTTGGGCAAATAAGCAAGCAGAGCAAATTCCGGTCAATGTGCAATCGCAACAAGTTAAAAAAGCGCTGAAAGTTGCCAGCTCAGAAACACAGCAGGGACGAGCCAGAGAAGCCGCTCAAGGTATTTTGAAAGAAAACGATACTTTCGATCCGTTATCTGCAGCGAGTTGGCTGGAGCGCCTAGCAAGTCAAACCTCACTTTTAAACTACGAAATTTCATTTGTATTAAATATTCCAGGTAAAGATACCCAGCCATTTTTGTGGCGCAATGCGAAAATAGATGATAATACACAAATAGAGCAACTCAGCTTACTTAATGGCCCGGGTTTCGAGAATATCAGAGTCAATGATGTAGTGAGCGTCTTTCAGCCAGGATATCCGCCTTACAGTATGCATGGAAAAGCAATTGATGGGCCCATACCTTACGCGCTGCTGCATGAACCTAACCAACTTCAAATGAGTTATCAATTTTTACTTGTCGGCAGAAACAGAATATCAGGACGGTCCGCACAACAAATCCGTATCACCAGTATCGATAAAACACGGTATGGGTACAATTTGTGGTTGGATGAGGAAACAGGCATGTTGCTGAAGTTAAACATGCATAGCCTAGATGGTAAGTTACTGCAGCAAATACAAGTGACTCAATTGAGAATTGATGACAGGGTAGCTGAGGTATTTAGTCAAGTGCAAAGAGATAACTTACCCAGGGTGATCAATGTTGTAAATCCACCGCAGAGAGAGCATGTATGGACCTTGGCCTTTTTACCAGTGGGTATGAAACCGGTAAAACAAGATATCCATCAATTGGCGATAACAGGACAGGTAGCTGAATATAGTTTATTCAGCGATGGTCTGGTGAACGTCTCCGTTTATATTCAAGCAGCAACCGGTGTTTTTAAAGATGACGTTAATCTGAATAACGGCGCTAACACTGTTCACTCTCGCACTGATGGCAAAGTGCAAGTTACTGTGGTTGGAGATATACCTTTAGTCACAGCCCAACTCATGGCAAAATCAATTGAAGTAACAAATTGATACTAAATTATGATTGAAGAAACAGGTATTGTTAAAAAAGTAAAAGGTAATGAAGTTTGGATTGAAACCCAGATTAAGACCACCTGTGGCACATGCCACGTAAATAAAAATTGTGGAACCAGCGTCGTTGCAAAAGCCTTTACTGCAAAACCGGAGTTACTCAAGTTAATAAGTCCTTGCGAGCTAAAGGAAGGGCAGACAGTTAAACTGGGTATACCAGAGGAGCAATTAATGGGCGCCTCAATGTTAGTTTATATGTTGCCAATACTCGTTTTGATTGTCAGTGTGTCGAGCATGCAATTCTTGCTGCCGAATGTGCATGAGGGGTGGCAAGTTTTGTTTGGCTTTGCAGCCACTGCAGTCAGTTTTTGGCAAATTTCAATATTTGCGAAAAAACAGGATAAAGGACAATTTTCTCCGGTTGTCCTTGGGGCTGTTAATGACGCAACTGTTACTATGAAAAATGAAATTCCACTCAAAAAATTCATCTAATTCACCCACATTGTTTGAGACAGATACTATCTTTTAGGATGGCGGTTAACGCTACTTAATGAGTTGTTGTCAACTTGTGGGCAAGATAACCAGTCAACGCGTACTAATTTTGCTGTAATCATTCGCATTTGTGCCGATAAAACGGTAAAATCGTGTCTTTATTTTTCGCTTATAAAACCAAGGTGGCTTCAGACGGCAAAGCAAAGCGTCGTTGGACTCAATATAGACCTTGGTAACTTCAGGACAAGTAGCTAAATTTATGCAATTAAAGAACATTCGCAACTTCAGTATTATTGCGCATATCGACCACGGCAAATCAACGCTTGCCGATCGACTTATTCAAACTTGTGGTGGTTTAACTAATCGCGAAATGTCAGCTCAAGTGCTTGATACAATGGATATTGAGCGCGAGCGCGGAATAACTATCAAGGCACAAAGCGTTACCTTATATTACGACGCGAAAAACGGTGAAAAGTACCAACTTAACTTTATTGATACGCCCGGGCACGTCGATTTTACCTATGAAGTGTCGCGTTCACTTGCTGCGTGTGAAGGGGCTTTATTGGTCGTTGATGCAGGGCAAGGTGTTGAAGCACAGACACTTGCAAACTGTTATACGGCGATGGATTTGAATATGGAAGTTGTGCCAATTCTAAATAAAATAGATTTGCCACAGGCTGAGCCAGAGCGTGTTGCTGAAGAAATCGAAGATATTATCGGTATTGATGCAATCGATGCTGTTCGTTGTTCTGCGAAAACGGGCGTGGGCATTGAAGAAGTATTAGAAGAAATAGTGAAACGTATTCCACCCCCTGTAGGTGACGTTGATGCGCCTCTTCAGGCATTAATTATTGATTCTTGGTTTGACAATTATCAAGGTGTTGTGTCACTTGTGCGTATTGTGCAGGGGCAGCTAAACGCAAAAGATAAGATTCAAATTATGTCAAATGGTGTTGTGCATCAAGTTGATAAAGTAGGTATTTTTACACCAAAGCAGACAGATACAGGGACGTTGGCAGCCGGTGAGGTTGGTTTCATTATCGCAGGTATAAAAGAAATCAATGGTGCTCCTGTTGGCGACACAATTACCCTAGCTAAAGCACCCGCTACCAAAGCATTGCCAGGTTTTAAGAAAATAAAACCACAGGTTTATGCTGGTTTATTTCCGGTGAGTTCAGACGACTATGAAGACTTTCGTGATGCGCTATCTAAACTGAGTCTAAATGACGCTTCATTGTTTTACGAACCAGAGAGCTCTGCTGCTCTAGGCTTTGGTTTTAGAATTGGCTTCCTCGGTATGTTGCATATGGAAATCATTCAAGAACGTTTAGAGCGTGAATACGATTTAGATTTAATCACCACAGCACCAACGGTTATTTATCAAGTCAAAACTACCAAAGGTGAAGTGTTACAAGTAGATAACCCCTCCAAGTTGCCAGCAATTAACGATATCGACGAAATTCACGAACCGATCGTGGTTGCAAATATTCTGGTTCCACAGGAGTATTTAGGTAATGTCATGAAGCTTTGTGTGGACAAGCGCGGTATGCAAACAGCAATGACATATCATGGAAAACAAGTCGCTGTGACCTACGATATGCCAATGGCAGAAGTGGTTCTCGATTTCTTTGATAAACTGAAATCGACTAGTAGAGGTTTTGCATCACTGGATTATAATTTCAGTCGTTTTCAAGTTGCAGATATGGTGCGCTTAGATATACTCATTAACGGCGAGCGAGTTGATGCGTTAGCGCTGATAACGCACAAAGCTAATTCGCAAAAGCGTGGACGCGACTTGGTTGATAAATTACAAGAATTAATTCCAAGACAGATGTTCGACATTGCCATACAGGCCACTATAGGTACACACATTGTAGCTCGTAGTACGGTTAAGCAATTACGCAAAAACGTGATTGCAAAGTGTTATGGTGGTGATATCAGTCGCAAGAAAAAGTTGTTACAAAAGCAAAAAGCGGGTAAAAAGCGGATGAAGCAAGTTGGAAATGTAGAGTTGCCTCAAGATGCCTTCTTAGCTATTTTAAAGGTGGATAATTAATGGCAAATTACTTTGCAATGTTTCTGGTAGCAATGACCGCTATTACGGGTATTATCTGGGCAATTGATGCCTTGTTTTTTGCTCCAACAAGAAAATCAATGGCGTTAGAAGAACGAAAAGCCATCTTGGGTGATAATAGTATTATCGAATTGAGTGGTGATGAAGCAGATCCGTATTTGCCTGCCTTAGTCGACAATGCAAAACAGTTTTTCCCTATTTTTGCCTTAGTTATGCTGTTCCGTTCTTTTTTATATGAACCCTT
>JBLHOI010000089.1:0-7441 GCA_047621375.1 Glaciecola sp. | reverse complement strand
AAACGTAAAAAATAACGAAGAAAACAAAGACACACCTATAGGCGTTTGTGGTTTACTTAAGAGAGATTATCTCGACTCGATAGATGTCGGTTATGCTTTTGCTAAAAAATATCGAGGGTTTGGGTATGCTATAGAGGCTGCTTCGTTTTTTAAAACCTACGCTTTCAATGAGCTAAATTTTGATAAGCTTTACGCTACGGTATCAAAAGAAAATGGAAAATCTATCTCATTACTAAAACAGTTAGATTTTAAATCAACTGGGGGACTTATCGTAAATAATGAAGAATCTGGTGATATTTTACTCTATGAAACCTATGGCAATGATAATTTATCGCTCTTTTAGTTTAGAATAAACGAAACAAGACAAACCTAATTAGGTGTGTCTTGTTTCTATTTTTTCTGGCTAAGTAAAAAAATAGTTTCAGATAATCATTGTGGTGTGCGTAACACCATTAATCGAATTTCAGTCATGTCTTCTATAGCAAACTTTACTCCTTCACGGCCTAATCCTGATTCTTTCACTCCGCCGTAAGGCATGTTGTCAACACGCCAGCTGGGCACGTCACCGATAACTACGCCACCAACGTCCAATTCATCCCAAGCTTTATGGGCTTTGTAGATGTCTCTGGTGAAAACGCCGGCTTGCAAACCAAATTGACTGTCGTTGACTAACTTCAATGCTTCATCGAAATCAGAGAAAGGTGCGATTGTTGAAACCGGTCCAAATGCTTCTTCGGTATTCATTTCACAGTTCGTTGGCACATCTTCAAGCAATGTAGCTTGCAGCATTAACCCATTTCTCGAGCCACCACACAGCAATTTAGCGCCCGCGTTAACCGCACTTCTAATCCAGCCTTCAAGGCGCTTAGCTTCTGACTCAGAGATCATTGGGCCAATGAACGTATCTTCATTCAATGGATCTCCATGAACCAAATTTTTGATCTTTTCGGTGTAGGCAGCTTTAAATTTTTCATAAATGGATTCATGAATAAAAACACGTTGAACACTAATGCAACTTTGACCTGATTGATAATAAGCACCAAAAACGATGCGCTCAACCGCATCCTCAATATCGGTATCATGATCGACTATACAACCAGCGTTACCACCCAACTCTAATATTACAGGCTTTTTACCTGCCTTAGCTTTTAATTCCCAACCGACGCTAGGTGATCCGGTGAAGCTTAGAAGTTTGAAGCGATCATCAGTTGTAAAGAGGTCTGCACCATCTCTGCTGCAAGGTAATATGGAAAAAGCACCTTCAGGCAGTTCGGTCTCAGCGAGGACCTCACCGATAATTAGAGCCCCTACAGGAGTTCTGCTGGCGGGCTTCAATACAAAAGAGCATCCTGCGGCTATAGCTGGTGCTATTTTATGAGCAGCTAAGTTTAATGGAAAATTGAATGGAGATATGAAAGAGCAGGGACCAATGGGTACTTTTTTATATTGTCCTTGGTACCCTTTTGCTCTTTCGGTAATTTCTAAGTTCATTACCTCTCCGTTAATACGCACTGACTCTTCCGCAGCTATTTTGAAGGTGTCTATTAGTCTTGTTACTTCACCTCGTGAATCTTTTATAGGTTTTCCAGCTTCAATGCACAAGGCGTATGCTAGTTCATCAAATCTCTCTTTGAATCTTCTTACGCAGTGCTCTAATATCTGTTGACGTTTGTAAGCTGGCATTTTATTTAGTATTTTCTGGCTCTTTTCCGCTGCATCAATGGCTTTATCAATTGTTTCTGCATCAGCCATTGCAACTCGGGTAGCTACTTCTCCAGTATATTTATTAGTTACTTCAAGATCTTGATTGGCAAATACAGCTTTGTTTGCAAGGAAGTATGGATATTGTTTTGCTAGCTTCATCATTGTTATTCTCCTTTTATAAAGACCCACCTATTTTATAAATAGGTGGGTCTTTACACAACGTAAATTTGGGGTGTTACAGCTTCGCGCTAAGCTCTCGAATCGTCGTGTTTAATGTTTCATCATTCAAAGTATAGTCAACAGGCACATCAATTAGGTGAACTGCGGGGTCGGCGAGGCAATTTTGTAAGGTTGGTAGGAGCTCGTCTGTTGCTCCAATTCGCCAACCTTTACCGCCGTATGCTTCCACATATTTAACGAAATCAGGATTGCCATAGTCTAATCCGTAGGTTTCAAATTTCATGTTTGCTTGTTTCCACTTAATCATGCCATAAGCGTCGTCACGCAGCACGATCACTACAATATGCAGGTGAAGTCTGACTGCAGTTTCTAGCTCTTGGCTGTTCATCATAAAGCCACCGTCGCCACAAACAGTAATGACTGCTTTGTCTGGATAGACTAGTTTTGCCGCTATTGCCGAAGGGAGACCAGCCCCCATGGTTGCCAATGCATTGTCGAGTAAAACTGTGTTTGGTAAGTAGGCAGGATAATTTCGCGCAAACCATATTTTATAAATACCGTTATCTAATGTAACGATCCCGTCTTTGGGCATTGCTTTTCGGATCTCCCTAACAAAACGCTCGGGTAGTATAGGGAAGCGATTATCATCTTCAGAAGCCTCTCTATGAGCTATATAAGCATCATGAACATCTCTATAAAAATCGAGTGTCCAACTATCTTGTGGTGTAATCTTTTCTTTAATTTGCCAAATACTGTTAGCTATATCACCAATGACTTCTAATTGTGGAAAATAGACAGGATCAACTGCCGCTGAATCAAAGTTAATATGAATAACTTTTTGATCATCGTCCTCCATAAAGAAAGGAGGCTTTTCAACCACGTCATGCCCAACATTAATAATTAAATCAGCTCTATCGATAACGCGATGGACAAAATCGCCAGATGACAAGGCGGTATTACCCATAAATAGTTTTCCACTTTCATCAAGAACTCCTTTTCCCATCTGAGTTGTAATGTAGGGGATACCTGTTTTATCGACAAATTCTTGAAGCATTTTAGCGGTTAGCTTGCGATTTGCTCCAGCGCCTATTAATAGCACTGGGGATGTTGCTTTTTCAATCATTTCAACAGCAAGACTAATTGCTTTATATTCCGCAATAGGTCGTCTGGCTACGCTGGGCTTAAGTAACTTTGCGCTAGTGTCTTCAACGGCGATATCTTCCGGTAATTCAATATGAACGGCTCCCGGGCGCTCCTCTGATGCGAGTCGAAAAGCTTCTCTAACGACTGATGGTATTCGATCTCCGCTAACAACTTGTGTTGTATATTTTGTGATAGGACGCATCATATCTACGACATCAATAACTTGAAATCTGCCTTGTTTACTCGTCTTTATTGGTTTCTGGCCGGTTATCATTAGAATTGGCATCGCACCAAGTTGTGCGTAGGCGGCGGGGGTTACTAAATTAGTTGCGCCTGGTCCTAATGTTGATAAACAAACCCCAACTTTGCCAGTTAAGCGACCGTAGGTGGCTGCCATAAACCCAGCACCTTGCTCATGGCGGGTTAAAATAAGTTTGATGGATGAATTACGTAAGGATTCTAATAAATCGAGGTTTTCTTCGCCCGGTATACCAAATATATACTCTACGCCCTCTGCTTCAAGTGCTTTTATCATTAAATCAGATGCTTTCATAATGTTCCTTTTTTCATAACTGAATCACCAGTATAGACAGGTTAATTCAATTTACATATTCAGTTTAAGAATAAAGTATTAAGCTAATTTTTCATTAGTGATGCATCTGATCGATAATTTAATACTGAGGCTCAGGTAGTACCGTAGCTGTTATCAAAAGTACGTTTTCTTTTGGTGCGTCTTGAAAACGAATAATTGCCTTATATTCAGTCTCCACTAAAGCAATTTTATCAAGGACATCCGTACCTTCAACAACACTGCCGAAAACAGTGTAACCCCACGTTTTTCCGGGGTCTAAATTGCTGTTATCTTTCATATTAAAAAAGAACTGGCGCTTGGCTGAATGTGGGTCATCCTCTCTTGCCATAGCAATGCTGTGTAAATCATTTTTCAGTCCATTGCCAGATTCATTAATAATCGAATGATTGGCTTTCTTTTCTTGATATTCAGGGTCATAACCACCGCCTTGTATAATATAACCAGGAATAACGCGATGAAATAATGTGTTATCAAATTCGCCTCTTTTAACGTAGCTTAAGAAGTTGTTTACGGTAGCGGGTGCTTTTCTTCTATTCAACTCAATGACTATGTTACCCAAACTAGTTTTAAGCATTACCAATGGATAATAATTATCTTCCTGAATATTCTCGCCGGGTTGTCTTTGTGTCTTTGCCGTTACGCAAAAACTCAAAATCGCGAGGATAGAAAATATAAATATCGACTTTGCCATTTTATTGCCTTGCTTTGTACGTTGATAAAATACTGAATTTCTTATTACTATCGATGACTTCATACCCACCAAACAGTTTCTTTAACTTAATTGGGTAATCTAAATGACGATTACCCACAATTCTCAATTCACCACCATGTTTGAGTGCTTTCTTTGCATCGGTGAACATTTGATATGCAACGTGATCTGTAACCGTGTTTTGTTGATGAAAAGGAGGGTTACACAATACAATGTCATAATTTGACGATTCAACCTTCAGCAGCTCCTCCAAGCAATTACTCACGATAAAAGTTGCGCGTGCTTCATTACCGATGTGATCAATGACGTTCTGTCTTGCAGATTCAACAGCCATAAAAGATTCGTCGACGAAGGTGACATGTGCTGTTTTGTTCTGGTCTAAAATAGACACACCTATTACGCCGTTACCGCACCCCAAATCAATAACACGTTTATGGAGTGCATTAGGTAGATTTTTAAGCAATATTCTTGCACCAATATCTAAATGTTCACGACAAAAAACATTTGCATGGTTGCTAAGAGTGAATGGAATTAGTGGGTCCGATACAACTGTAGGGTAGGGAGACGTTTCTGTCTTAACACCCATATATTTAGAAAAAATAAGTCTGGCTTTCTTTTTTGCCAAAGATGTTGTTGTTGTACCAATGTACTTTTCAAATAATTTCAAAACAGAGTTTTGAACTGTCTTTACTTTTCCAGCTGCAATAATTGTTGTATTTACATCCAACACAGACTGCAGTGTGATAAGTTGTTGTTCCAACAAAGCAAGTGATCGTGGAATTTTGATTAGTACTACTTTTGCTTTGGCAGCGATAACGTCTGTGAGGTCAGTAAGCGCATCACAGAACTCGACATTTTCGGTGTCCAACCCATTTATCATGAGGTTGGTCATAACGCTTTTATGAGAAATCCATGAATCGGAAATGAATACCGGTCTTCTATGGTTAAACCAACACGTCAATGCACCAAAGTCATCATTAATTATGATTAGAGGTGTGTCTTTGTTTGAATCACTTGCTAATAATGAGCAATTCTCTACATGTTCAATAATATATTCATCAGCCCCATCCCATGCTTGAAGACTGACATGCTGATACTTAGCGGGGTAACGTTCTAAATGTAAACTGCGCTCAAATGCAGTAAATTGTGTATTCATTGAATAACTCGTTTTTTTGACCTTGAGCAACTTAACCTAATTTTGAGATTTTATGCAGCAATGTCTTTTTTCCAAACCTAATTTGCAGAGTCTACCCTTGGCTGATGCAAAGGTACAATATTTAGCGAATTGGCTCGATAATGAAACAGCAGATTCGTTGTTATATCTGTTTCAGCGTGAATTGGATTGGAGTGAGGGGGAAATAAAAATTTTTGGTAAAAAGATAAAAATCCCTCGTTTACAAGCGTGGTATGGCGACGCAGGAACGAACTATGCGTATTCAGGAGTCATTATGCACCCAATTCCTTGGCATGATGAGCTGCAGACATTGAAAGCTAGATGTGAGCATCAATGTGGCTCTGCGTTTAACTCAGTCCTCGCAAATTTGTATAGAGACGGTCAAGATAGCATGGGCATGCACTCTGATGATGAACCTGAATTAGGTATTGAGCCGATCATCGCTTCTGTTTCTCTTGGGGAAGTCAGAAATTTTGATTTCAAGCATAAAGTAAATGGCGATAAATTTAGGTTACCATTGGAGCATGGTTCTTTATTAATTATGAGTGGTAAAACGCAACAGTATTGGCGACATGGGATCGCAAAAACGAAGAAACAGATAGAGCCTCGAATTAATTTTACTTTTAGACAAATTCTTCGGTAGTAAAATGCTTTTCTTCTTTTTTACAGCCAAATTTAGTTTTGAGAGGTGTGTCTTTATTATGAGTTTTCAAACAAACTTAAAGGTGTGGCTTGTTTGTACATTTGTTGCGTTAACGTCACATCAATTTTAGACTGCAGATAAGTGCGAATAACGACATTAAATAGAGAGAAGTGATGACAGTAGAGCAAGGTATTATCGATAAACTAAACAAACATTTTCAAATATCATATTTGGAAGTATTAAATGAAAGCCATATGCACAATGTGCCAGTAAACTCTGAAACTCATTTTAAAGTGACTATTGTTTCGAGTGATTTCGAAGATAAACGATTGATTCAACGACAGCGGTTAGTGAATCAATTGTTGTCTGAAGAGTTAGCAGGACCGGTGCATGCGCTGGCTCAGCACACGTACACCTTAGAAGAATGGAACAAGAAAAATAGTATTTCTCCAGACTCCCCAAATTGTTTGGGTGGTGGTTCAAAATAAAATCGTAATAAGCGATGTCTTTTAACATTCTGTTAAAAGAAATTATGTTCATTATCTGCTAAACTCGTTGCAGTTTTGAAACAATAGAAATGTGAATATGTTTAATTTGATAAATGGTACCAAAGGGAATGTTAGAAATGACATTCTTTCTGGTATCACTGTTGCTTTTGCTTTGGTTCCCGAAGCGGTGGCATTCGCCTTTGTCGCAGGTGTTGAGCCAATGGTAGGTTTATACGCTGCTTTCATGATGGGCTTAATCACGTCAGCAATAGGCGGGCGCCCGGGTATGATCTCTGGCGCAACCGGTGCAATGGCTGTAGTAATGGTCGCTCTTGTTGCTCAACACGGCGTTCAATATTTATTCGCAGCTGTCATGTTAGCTGGCTTACTACAAATCATGGCTGGTATATTTAAGCTCGGAAAATTCATTCGGTTAGTGCCTTACCCAGTGATGCTTGGGTTTGTCAATGGCTTAGCGATTGTTATCTTTTTGGCGCAATTGGGTCAGTTTAAAATAACTAATTCTCTCGGTCAGCTAGAATGGATGAGCGGAACCGTAATGTATATTATGCTTGGGCTGGTCATTTTGACTATGGCTATAATTTATCTTTTACCAAAATTAACTACGGCGATACCAGCTTCTCTGGTTGCGATCGTTGGTGTTACAGCACTAGTTCATGGTCTGGATTTAGACGCAAGAACCGTTATCGATTTCGTCCGAGACATGGCTCCAGAAGCACAGAAAGATTCAGTTACTTTAGCGGGTGAATTACCAACTTTCGCTATACCAGCAGTACCTTTTACACTT
>JBLHOI010000088.1:0-7442 GCA_047621375.1 Glaciecola sp. | reverse complement strand
ACCGCTGTTAACGGCGGTTACCGTATTAACTAGTATGGACCAGGACCAATTAGATTCGGTGTTGGGCAACAGGCAAATTAATGAGCAGGTTAAACGCTTAGCAATGCTAACTCAAGAATGTGGCTTAGATGGTGTTGTCTGTTCTGCACACGAAGCAATTGAATTAAGACAATTAGTAAATGATAATTTTTTACTTGTTACCCCCGGTATAAGGCCATTAGGTTCAAGTTCGGGTGACCAAATGAGAATTGCAACACCTGTAAGTGCTATCCAAAGTGGTGTTAGTTATCTCGTAATAGGTCGACCAATTACCCAGGCCTCTGATCCACTGAATAGTTTAAACGAAATTAACGAATCAATTTATCACTTAGTTAACTAGCATGGTCTATAAAAAAGCTCTGTTCTAATGAGCTTAACCGCAGCAGTGGCGGGCTAGCCGTGAATTTCTAGGTTTATCTCTAAAGGTCAGCAGCGATAATCTACAATTATACTGACTAGAAAACTAGGTTACTCAGTTCACATTTAATTAGACACAAAAAAAGGAGCCAAAATAGGCTCCTTTTTTAGTTATGCTAGCAAAAATTAACTATTTAGTGCTTCTATTGCAGGCATATATTTTAATCCAAATTTGTCACCTAATGCATCGACTACGGCCTTATATGTCACGATACCTTTGTGTACGTTCAGTCCATTTAACAAATGCACATCATCAAGCATCGCTTGCTTTGGCCCCTTGTTTGCTAATGCTAAGCCAAATGGTAGCGTTGCGTTATTCAAAGCCATTGTTGATGTGCGAGCGACACCACCAGGCATGTTTGCAACACAATAATGTACAACATCATCGATTATATAAACAGGATCTTGATGTGTTGTTGCCTTAGAAGTTTCAAAGCAACCGCCTTGATCAATAGCAACATCTACCACTACTGAACCTGGCTTCATATTTTTAATATGTTGACGATTCAACAACTTTGGTGCAGTCGCGCCAGGCACTAAAACAGCACCAATAACTAAATCGGCACGTGAAGAGTGATATTCGATTGCCTCAGATGTTGAAAACACAGTGGCTAAACGGCCTTCAAAAATATCATCCAGCTCGCGTAAACGGTTTAAAGAACGGTCGAGGATGGTGACATCTGCACCAAGACCCATAGCCATTTTAGCTGCGTTCAAACCAACAACACCGCCACCAATAATAAGAACTTTTCCTGGGGCAACACCCGGAACACCGCCCAATAATGTGCCGCTTCCGCCATGTGCTTTTTCAAGGTAATGAGCACCAGCTTGAATTGACATACGACCCGCAACTTCGCTCATAGGCGCTAAAAGAGGAAGGGTTCCGCGATTATCGGTTACGGTTTCGTAAGCTATGCAAGTTGCACCTGATTCGACCAACAGCTGTGTTTGAACTGGATCTGGAGCGAGGTGTAAGTAGGTGTATAACGTTTGCCCTTGACGAAGCATTCTACATTCATTTGGTTGTGGCTCTTTTACCTTAACTATCATATCCGCCTTAGCAAATATTTCTTCAGCTGTTGCAATAATTAATGCACCGGCACTGGTATAAAGCTCATCAGTAAATCCAATTGACGCACCCGCACTTGTCTGCACGAGTACTTCATGGCCACAATTAACAAATTCCTGAACTGCGGCCGGAGTGAGACCGACACGATATTCATGATTTTTTATTTCCTTTGGTACACCAACAATCATCTTAAACCTTTACTGTTAATTAATTGCGTGCAGTCTACTGCATTTTTGCTAAATATAAATATCGAAGATTCTACAAATGCAGTATAATATACTGACTAATATATAATTAATGAAATTAAATGCTAGTTAAGACGCCCAAACATATTGATAGAATAGACCGTAAAATACTAACAGCGCTGCAAATAGACGGAAAAATTTCCAATGTAGTGTTAGCTAAAAGCGTTGGTTTAAGTCCCAGTCCTTGTCTAGAAAGAGTAAAAAGACTTGAACAACAGGGCTATATAACAGGTTATACCGCCACTGTAGACCCGACAATGTTAGGTGCAGCAATGCTGGTTTTTGTGGAAATAACGCTATCAAAAACATCGGTCGATATCTTTGCAGAATTTTCTGCGGCGGTGCAAAATTTGGATGATATCCAAGAATGCCACTTAGTCTCAGGGAATTTTGATTTTCTATTGAAAGCGAGAGTCGCCGACATGTCCAGTTATCGCAAATTGTTGGGAGACATTTTATTGCGCCTGCCAGGCGTAAGGGAATCGAGAACCTATGTAGTAATGGAAGAAGTAAAACATACTAATAGAATAAAAATTAACGATAAATAACATTGAGTCTGTATTCGTTTGTTTGGATTATGATATTCTTTACACATAATTGGAATTAGTGAAAATATCACTAATTATGACTAAATAAGAATTATAAATAAAAGATTTGTGGGGATATGGCGCGATTATCCGGAACACAGCGATTAATGGAAGTAGGCATGATGTTGTCATGTGCGACTGCATTTTTCTTGCTGATAGCATTGGCTTCATTTCATCCGAGTGACCCTGGTTGGTCTCAGGCTGGATTGCACAATGAAATTCAAAACCTAATGGGCTCAATAGGCGCATGGGCAGCTGATATTCTTTTATTTACGTTTGGTATAACCGCTTACGTTTTACCTTTCGCCTTGGCGTTTTGTGGCTGGTTTATTTTTTTACACATAAAGAGTGTGTCCAAACTCGATTATCTTACTATTAGTCTGCGTATGATCGGTGCTTTACTCGTAATATTTGGTTTTACGGGTATTGCAAGCATCAATTTTGACGATTTTTACAGCGTATCTGCGGGCGGCGCGATGGGAGATATCATTAGTACCGCATTGGTCCCTCATTTTAGTTTTGTAGGCACCGTCTTACTTCTCATTTGTTTCTTTTGCACGGGCTTTACTTTAGCAACAGGCATCTCTTGGCTAAGTATTATCGATGGTATTGGTTCTTTTACTATCAGTAGAACTAGGGATCTATACACACTGCCTAGAAAAGTAAGTGCGCTGTCTTTGCCTTATTTTAATAATAATCAAAATCCGTTGCCTAAACCGATAAACACCGAAAGCTCAGCGTTGAATATAACAAGTTTACGTGCTGAACCTAGACCTGAGGTAAATGCAGGGAAAACCGCGTATAAAGCTAATACTGATTCAAACTCATTGAATAAGCTAGAACCTAAATTTCATATTCCAGACGCTGTGTTTATGTCAGAGGACGAAAATCTAGAACTGAGCGATAAATATATGTATAACGCTGTTGATGATGATGAACATCAGTCGACGCCGGCGGTTGAACGACAACGAATTAAAGTTGTTCGAGCACCCAATAGCACAGGGCAGGGCGGATTTCCCACTGAACAGAGCATAAAGCCAGCAACAGCAAATCAAGATACCGCTTTAACATCAACACAAAAATCACTCATGCCATCATTTGATTTATTGGAAAGAGCTGATAAACATGAAAATCCGATCACTCAGGAAGAATTAGATCAAGTTTCCAGATTACTGGAAGCAAAGTTAGCCGACTTTAATATTATCGCAAATGTCGTTGACGTTTTACCGGGTCCCGTGATTACCAGATTTGAGTTGGATTTAGCCCCCGGTGTAAAAGTGAGTAAGATCACCACGTTAGCCAAAGACCTCGCTAGAGCAATGTCAGCTATTTCAGTACGCGTGGTCGAAGTTATTCCAGGTAAGTCTGTTATTGGCTTAGAGCTTCCAAACAAACATCGTGAAATGGTTCGTTTAAGTGAAGTAATTGAAACAAAAGCGTTTCAAGCGAGTGAATCACCTCTTACAATTGTGCTTGGGGCTGATATTTCAGGAAAACCCGTTGTAGTTGATTTAGGTAAAATGCCACATTTACTTGTTGCTGGCACCACTGGTTCGGGTAAATCGGTTGGGGTAAACGTCATGATACTAAGCTTACTTTATAAATCGACGCCTGAAGATGTTCGACTGATTATGATAGATCCGAAAATGCTCGAACTTTCGGTTTACGAGGGTATTCCGCATTTACTTACTGAAGTAGTGACTGATATGAAACAAGCATCCAATGCACTGCGTTGGTGTGTAGGTGAAATGGAGCGACGTTATCGGTTAATGTCGGCATTAGGTGTCAGAAATCTAAAAGGCTACAACAAAAAAATCAAAGATGCGAAAGATGATGGCCAACCAATACTCGACCCACTATGGAAGTATGAAGAGAGCATGGATGAAACTGCACCAGAACTTAATAAGCTGCCAAGTATTGTAGTTATCGTCGATGAGTTTGCTGACATGATGATGATTGTTGGTAAAAAAGTTGAAGAGTTAATAGCAAGGATTGCCCAAAAAGCCCGTGCTGCAGGTATTCACTTAATTTTAGCTACTCAAAGACCATCTGTTGATGTTATTACCGGTTTGATCAAAGCCAATATTCCTACTCGGATTGCATTCCAAGTTTCTAGCAAAATTGACTCACGAACGATCCTGGATCAAGGTGGTGCTGAATCATTGTTAGGGGCGGGCGATATGCTATATAACCCGCCTGGTACGAGCATAACAACTCGTGTTCATGGCGCATTCGTTGATGACCATGAAGTCCATGCTGTGGTTGCAGATTGGAAGCGAAGAGGTGCACCCCAATACATTGATGAAATCCTAAATGGAGAAGCGACATCGGAAATGCTGTTGCCGGGCGAGAACACTGATGGCGATGATCAAGAATTCGATGCATTTTACGACGAAGCGGTTGCGTTCATTACTCAAACGCGCCGCGCTTCGGTATCAAGCGTCCAACGCAAATTTAGGATCGGTTACAACAGAGCAGCCCGTTTAGTTGAACAAATGGAACTGAGCGGTGTCGTAAGCTCACCCAGCCATAATGGCAACAGAGAGGTATTAGCGCCACCTCCACCAAAGGATTAGATTATGTTGACGCTGGTCACAAATATAAATTTCAATTTAGCTATAAGTAGAATTCAAACGGTTAGTATAGCTGCTGTTATTGGAGTTAGTTTAATTACAATGAGCAGCATTGCAATAAGTGCCGAGTCAGTTGCGCAGGATGCGCAGACAGTAACGCCAAAAGCTGAGCTGAAAATCAAACTCAGCAAGCTAGTTTCATACTCAGCTAGATTTTCACAAAGTATTTCTGATATTACGGGTAAAGAATTGCAAAATTCTTCCGGGCAATTGACGTTGAAAACGCCGAATATGCTGCGTTGGGAGACCCAGTTACCAGATGAGGCTCTGCTAATTGCAGACGGCACTACAGTATACAGTGTTGACCCTTTTGTAGAACAAGTCACGGTTATGCAACAGGCTTCCATAACCCAAAATAATCCTTTAATGCTTCTTGTCTCAGATGATCAAAAACAGTGGAATACTGTTATCGTTGAAAAAACTCAATCTCGTTTTGTTGTGATCTCAAAGGACGAAAATGCAAATATTGTTTCATTGAACATTGAGTTTAATGGCGATGAACTTTCACGTCTGCAATCAACTGATAGACAGCAACAGAAAAGCCTATTAGTATTTTCAAATATAGCCCAAAATCAGCCTGTTCCGCAGTCATTGTTTACGTTTGATATTCCAACAAATTATATTGTCGACGACCAACGTAATCAATAACAAGACAACTGTCAGCAGTCTGAATGATTGCTTCTATCGAGTGAAAAATGAAATCCTCTGAATACAAACCACTCGCTAGTTTACTAAGACCAAAAAGTCTTAGTAAATATGTGGGGCAGTCTCATTTAATCTCAGAGCAGGGTACTATCTCGAGAATGCTCGAGCAAAAAAACTGTTATTCAATGATTTTCTGGGGACCACCCGGCACCGGTAAAACAACATTAGCGTATTTAATTGCAGAGCAACTTGATGCGGATGTAATTGAACTTTCCGCTATCAATTCGGGAGTCAAAGAAATACGAGCCGCTATTGGCGAAGTAAGCGGTTCACTAACTGCCGGTACTGTTGACCTGTTTGCAAAACAAAAAGTCGTATTTGTTGACGAAATCCATCGTTTTAGTAAAAGCCAACAGGACGCATTTTTACCCTATGTAGAAAGTGGTCATATCATCCTTATTGGTGCGACAACAGAAAACCCAAGCTTTTCAGTAAATCGCGCTTTGCTCTCTCGTTTACGTGTGTTCATTTTAGAAAAACTAACAATAGCTGATTTGACGAAGCTATTAAAAAATGCGATTGAATTTTTGCAAGAACGAGATAATAAGCACATTGAGTTTGAGGAAAATGCCGCGTTAGCTATTGTTACGCAGGCAGACGGAGACGCAAGAAGCTTGTTAATGTCAATAGAGATTTGTAGTGACTTAACCAGTGATGGAGAAAAAATCAGCTTAGAATTAATTAGGAAAGCGACCGGAGCTAAAACGTTAGCCTTCGATAAAAACGGTGATCATTATTATGACTTGTTGTCTGCATTCCATAAATCTGTAAGGGGCTCATCTCCCGATGGCGCTTTGTATTGGTTTTGCCGACTATTGAAAAGTGGTGGTGACCCCTTAGTAATTGCAAGACGCTTGCTAGCAATTGCATCTGAAGATATCGGAAATGCCGACCCTAGAGCATTACAAGTTTGCTTAAACAGCTGGGATCTCTACCACCGAGTAGGCCCTGCTGAAGGAGAGAGGGCGCTCGCCCAAGCTGTTATTTATTGTGCTCTCGCACCGAAGAGCAATGCGGTATACTCTGCTTTCAAGAAAGCACAACAACTGATTGACGATACTCCAAGTTACGATGTTCCTAGCCACTTAAGAAATGCACCGACCAGTTTGGCTAAACAAATGGGACATGGCGAAGGGTATCGCTATGCGCACAACGAGCCTAATGCTTATGCCGCTGGTGAGTCTTATTTACCTCCCGATATTGCGGATCAAGTGTTTTATAATGCGTCTGATAGAGGGTTAGAAAAGCAATTGAGTGCTAAAATGGCTTACTTAGCGGAACTTGATGCGCAAGCTCAGTCGCAAGGAAAGTCGAGAAAAAATAAAGAGAGTAATTAAGATGCATACCTTTCAAATATATTTATTTGTAGCAATTGGTGGCGCCGCAGGGGCTTCCATGCGTTATTTTATTCTACAAATTGCGACTAACCTATTGGGAAAGGGCTTTCCATTTGGTACTCTTGCGGTAAACGTATTGGGTTCATTTTTTCTGGGTTTGTTGTATGCTTTTATACAGCAAGATGATGGAGATAACACAGGCTTTAGAGTACTAGTAGGTGTTGGTCTACTCGGCGCATTTACAACCTTTTCAACCTTTTCACTCGATACTGTACTACTGATCCAGCAAGGTGAAATAATTAAAGCCTCGCTCAATGTATTTTTCAACGTCACTGTCTGTCTTATTTCAGTTTGGTTGGCTTTATTAATTTTCAAAGGATAATATAAAAAATGTTAGATCCTCGATTACT
>JBLHOI010000087.1:0-7501 GCA_047621375.1 Glaciecola sp. | reverse complement strand
AAAATAAAGTAACCCAGCATTAGTTTTCATTGAAGGAATATAAAAAAGGGTGTATTCGGATGAACACACCATTAATCTAGCACTAAATAAAGTTACCGTCCAGTTTTACAAAAAAATAACTTTTAAATAGAAAAGGCCATCAAATCTGATAGCCTTTTTTGCTTACTCGGCAGTAATAAACGCCAAACCAAAAACTAGATGTTTTCGTTAAGAAATTCAATTAGTTGCGTTTTTGACATAGCGCCCACTTTCGTTGCTGCTACTGCGCCGTTCTTAAAGAGCAATAATGTTGGGATGCCGCGAATACCATATTTAGGTGGTGTATCGTTATTTTCATCGACATTAAGCTTGCCAACTGTTACCTTGCCTTCAAACTCGTCGGCAATCTCAGATAAGATTGGCGCGATCATTTTACAAGGGCCGCACCATTCTGCCCAGAAATCAACTAAAACAGGACCGTTAGCATTGATTACATCTGCTTCGAATTTTTCGTCACTCAACGAGATAATTTTGTCGCTCATTCTTTTCTCCAAATTTGGTCATTCGCTGAGACTTTCAGCCTTGCCCTATAGTGTTAATAGAAATTGTCGTTAATGCAAGCAATGATAAGCTATAAGCTATGCCACAAACACATTTAACAAATACGTCTTTTTCCGATCTTCCAATCCATCCGCTGATTTTAAAAGCGCTTGAGGAAGCCAATTTTACAAAATGCACACCTATTCAGTCAATGGCTGTTCCTCAACTTTTGGAAGGAAATGACATTGCAGGTCAGGCACAAACCGGGACTGGCAAAACTATTGCTTTTTTGGTGGCGACTTTTCACCACCTATTAAATAACCCGAAGCCTGACAACGAGCCAAATAAACCGAGTCCGCGGGCCATCATTATGGCACCTACTCGGGAACTTGCCGTGCAAATCTATAACGATGCGGAGCTGCTCAGTAAGCATACCGGACTATCGCTTGGGTTGATATATGGGGGTGAAGGTTACGAAAGTCAACGGGATCGATTAACAAAAGGTGTAGATATTGTTATTGGTACCACCGGCCGGATCATCGATTATTACAAGCAAGATATTTTTTCTCTAAAAAATATACAAGTAGCAGTGCTTGATGAAGCCGATCGTATGTTTGATTTAGGTTTCATCAAAGATATTCGGTATTTATTCAGGCGTATGCCTGAACCGACTAAACGCCTGAGTATGTTATTTTCCGCTACCTTAAGTTTTCGCGTCCAAGAACTTGCTTATGAGCACATGAATAATCCAACTCATGTGCAAATCGAGCCTGAAAAGAAAACGGCAACAAGAGTGTCTGAAGAATTATTTTATCCATCAGACAAAGACAAGCCTCTTCTATTACTAACATTGTTTGAAAACGAGTGGCCAGATAAAGCAATCGTCTTTGCCAACACCAAATTTGGCTGTGAAACGGTTTCTGCTTGGTTGCAAGCTGACGGACACAGAGTGGGTATGCTCAGTGGCGACGTGCCACAAAAGAAACGCCTGAGTATTCTTGAAGACTTTACCAGCGGTGCAATAGATATATTGGTAGCTACAGACGTAGCGGCTCGTGGATTGCACATCCCAAAAGTAACTCATGTATTCAATTATGACTTGCCCGACGACGCCGAAGATTACGTACACAGAATTGGTCGTACTGGTCGTGCCGGTGAAAGTGGCATTGCAATTAGTTTTGCTTGCGAAAAATATGCATTGAATTTACCTGCTATTGAAATGTATATTGAGCACCAAATTACAGTTACTGACTACGATCCAAACCAGTTGCTGAAAGACGTCAAAGCGCCGATTTTCCATCGAAAGCCAAGAGCCAAGAATGATGGTCGACCGGGTAATCGCGGTGGTCGTAATGGCGGGCAACGTCCAAGTGGCCCGAAAAGGAATCACCAAGGAAGAAATTAGAGGTAGTAACGTTTGATTCAAGAGTTACCTAATACTGTTATTCAGGACGAATACTATGCCGCCGTTGATTTAGGCTCCAATAGCTTTCACATGGTAATAGTGAGAGTACTCAGTGGTAGTGTTCAAATAGTCAGTAAGAATAAGCGTAAAGTAAGACTCGCTGCAGGTCTCGACGGTGACTTAAATCTATCCGAAGAGAGTATTCAGCGGGGTCTTGACTGTTTAAACACGTTCCGCGAACAATTAGACGATCTACCCCGAGCAAATATCAAAGTTGTTGCTACAGCAACATTGCGTTTGGCGACTAATGCAACCGAATTTATCACCCGTGGCGAAGCCATTCTTAATCAAAAAATCAATATCATATCGGGTGAGGAAGAAGCGCGCCAAATCTATTTAGGTGTTGCGTATACATCTGCAAATCAGGGTAATACATTAGTTGTTGATATTGGCGGTGCCAGTACTGAAGTTATTGTTGGCCGCGACATGCAACCGCTCCACTTAAACAGCGTGGATATTGGCTGTGTTACTTTCATGGAAAGATATTTTGAGGGTGGCATAATTAGTGACGAAAATTTTGGTAATGCACTTGCTGCTGCCGAAGATATGCTCGCTCCCTGCGCATCTGCATTTAAATGTTTCGATTGGCAACAATGTTTAGGTGCGTCCGGCACACCCCAAGCTGTCGTTAGTATATTAATTAAACAAGGAATTAACGACGCTATACGATTAGATTATTTGTACCAATTACGCGACCAAGTGATTGCATGTAAAAATATTGAGAGCTTAAATATTGATGGACTCGCCGACTCGCGCAGACTGATTTTCCCTAGTGGCTTAGCCATTTTAATAGCACTCTTTAAGCAACTGAATTTAAAAAGTATGCAAATTTCAGGTGGTGCACTGAGGGAAGGTATCATTTACGGCATGTTGGATAACTATAAAAGGGCAGATCGCAGAACCCAAGGTATCAACCAGCTAGTTTCGCGCTTTCACATAGACACAGCACAAAGTGCACGAGTGCGCAAAGTAGCGATGGGATTAAGTCGTCAAATGTGCGAACAAAGCACATTTTGTGACTTTGACACAGAAGCACTTATTTCCTCTGCCGCTGCGCTGCACGAACTAGGCTTGCATATCGGTTACAAGAAATTTCATGAACATGGCGCATATGTATTAACACATGTTGAATTGACTGGATTTACTAGTCTTCAACGCATGTTTATTAGAGATCTGGTTGGTATGCATCGCCAAGAAATTGACTTGATTGTGTTTGACAGCTATCAGGAGGAATTTAAAGTGATGCTCATCAACGCACTGCGTATTGTGAGAATTTCTGTCATTTTATGTACTCGTAGAAGAGACGATACAGTTCCCGGTGCTGAGCTTACCGTGTCTGGCGACGATTGGCATTTACAGTTTAAAGAAGGAATATTAGCCTCTTCGCCTCTGGTGCATGCCGAACTTATTCATGAAACTTGGTTGCAGCACAAGGCTGGATGGAAACTAATTTGTGAGTAGCATTTTTTTAATGTTGCTCACCGCCCTCGGCAATAAAAACTAAGGGCTCAATAATCGCTTGGTTCTGCTGACAGGCATAAGCATGGGTATGTGCTTAATAAATTAGCAGTAGCAGCACTTTCATAAAAACATACTACCACTGCAAATACTCATTATTGGTTACTCAATCGCTTACCAAACGAAATTGCATACGCTGGTGAGCGCATTCTTAAAATAGGATCTGCGCTTGGTATAAATCCAGCAGACATTATATTTGGATCAAAGTTGGTATTCTTACAGGCATCACCGCCACTGGCTGTCACCGTTACCGTACCTAACGTAACTTGGGGACGCTCCGGTGGCCACTGCTGTGACGGATCGACTTCGCTATCTTCTGCTTGGCCCAAACTTGCCAAGATTGTAAAGCTAACAATACCTTCTTTGAGTTGCTTCGCGAAAGTATCGACTAGGAATTCTTCTGGCATTTTCGCTGCGTCGTCTTTATCTAAGGTTTTGACACCTAAACTTGGCTGAATATCCCAACGAAACTTGGTTTTCTCACCATTAGCTTGGTTGAAATAAAACGTATGAAGACCAAAAAAGCCAGTATTTGCCCAAGAAGCAGGGGTTTTGGCTTGTTGATTCCACATCGCATTTGCTTGCACTGAAGGATTTGCTTTTATGAAAGCCATCGTTTTAGCTGGGTCACTTTTACCATTTTCATCAGGTAACAATGTAGATAAAAACCCGAAGAATGTTGCTGGATCTTTGCCTGCAAATACAGGAGCGTTATTCCCAGTGAATGTATGAAATGAGCCATTAGGTAATTTAATTTGCATACCTAAACCACGAGTTCCTGGGGCTCTTTCATCGCTATTGGGGTTAGCACCGCCTAGAGAGAAACGCATAGAAACAGGTAACTCCCCATTTGCCAGTAACGCAGCGCCTTCAAAATGTTTATTTGGAGCCGGCACAAAAGTCCCTGATGCACACATCCCTTTTGCATGCGCTTTTCTGAATCCAGGATGGCTGCCACCTAATTTTGTAAAGATATCAACTAAGTCAGTTGCCTGAACTTCTTTGTCGCTCGCTAATGCGTTTGACGATGCTGTTACCCCAACGATCAATAGACAAGCTGCGATGCTTAATGCAATTAATGTATGCTTCATATAGTTCCTATATTTTTGTGAGTTACGTCAGTGTTAATAGTAAATTGTGTCGAATGAAATTATTCAACTATTTTAGTCTAAAGGCAAATGCGAATTTAGGACAGCTTACGCCATGACATCAACCAGCAAAGAGCACCAACGGAACCCAAGCCAAAACTACACCATACGGGCTTGTCAAAAAGGTACATCAACACTGCAATGACTGAAAATGCGGCGGCAAGATGACTATAAAAACGGGCTTTTTGGTTACTCTTAATTGCTTCAATATACAGTTCGTGATGTTTCTGTTGTTCCATTGGAATACGTTTTAATTGCTTCATAGCGTCATATATAAGATCAGGCATTTCCGGCAGCTTTTCATTCCAGAACGGTAAGTTCTCATACACCTTTTTAAACATCGCTTTGGGACCTACTTGTTCTTTCATCCAGTTTTCAAGAAAAGGCTTTGCGGTTTTCCAAAGATCTAATTGCGGATAAAGCTGACGGCCAAGACCCTCAACATATAACAATGTTTTTTGCAAAAGAACGAGCTGCGGCTGAACCACCAT
The DNA here is from genome assembly GCA_047621375.1 of Glaciecola sp. Lineage (GTDB taxonomy): Bacteria > Pseudomonadota > Gammaproteobacteria > Enterobacterales > Alteromonadaceae > Glaciecola. The sequence continues at coordinate 2,360 of JBLHOI010000087.1, read as the reverse complement.
ATTAAAGCGACGGGCCGTATTGAACAATTGCAATAATATGTTACCGAAGCTAATGTCCTCCAGTGGCTTTTGAAAAATAGGTTCACAAACTGTGCGTATACCCATTTCAAAATCAGCAATATTGGTGTCGGCGGGAACCCAACCTGAATCAACATGTAATTCCGCTACCTTTCGGTAATCCCGATTAAAAAAGGCAAGGAAATTTTCTGCCAAATAACGCTTATCTTCTTTACTCAAGGTACCAACAATACCGTAGTCTATGCCAATATAAAGTGGATTTTCAGGGTGTTCTCTACTAACAAAAATATTCCCTGGGTGCATATCAGCATGAAAAAAACTATCTCTAAATACCTGCGTAAAGAAAACTTCGACGCCTCGTTCAGCAAGCAATTTCATATTTGTGTTCTGCGCTCTCAATGCAACAACATCGGATACTGGAATACCAAAAATACGTTCCATTACGATGACGTCTTTACGGCAATGTTCGCTATAAAAATAGGGTACATACAACGATTCAGAGTCTTGAAAACTGCGCTTAATTTGTATCCCATTCGCTGCTTCTCTTAATAAGTCCAGCTCGTCAAGAATGGTACGCCTATATTCTTCAACCACTTCAACTGGTCGCAAACGCTTGCCATCAGGAAGCCATTTTTTTAAAACACGAGCGATACTGAGCAGCAAGTCAACGTCCGCTTCAATAGTTTGCCGAATGTTAGGACGCAATACTTTAATAACGACTTCTTTATTATCACTTTTTAACGTTGCAGTATGCACTTGCGCAATTGAAGCCGAGGCCAACGGTTTAGCAGTGAAATTGGAAAAAAGCACCGACAAATCGGCAATATCTAAAGACCGCTTTATCATTTCTTGCGCTATCTCAGGATCGAATGGCGGCACATTGTCTTGCAACATACTTAATTCTGTCGCGATATCATCACTTAGCAAATCACGGCGCGTTGACAGCATTTGTCCAAACTTGATATAAACAGGCCCTAAGGTTTCAAGCGCCAGACGTAGTCGGCGTCCTTCAGACTCACTCTTGTGCTTATTGGGTAGCCAAAACACACAACGACGGGCGAAGCGCACATACCATGGCTTGAAACGTGCCGGTATAATTTCGTCAAGTCCGTGCTGTAATAACACTTTACCTATGTCATAAAAGCGTCTAATTTGCACGTTAATGGCCCCGTTTTTGGTTGTCGTGAAACTTGTTTGCGTTCTTCAGATATAGAATATCGATGATGTTGATAGCAACTATTAAATTGCAATAAGAGGTATTTTCACCGACAGCGATTCTTGGTTCAATGCTCATGGTTGCTTTTTCTTCGCTTTATTCTCAAGGATCGTCAAACGGGCTTCTAGTCTAGCTGCAGTATCCCGTAACTCGGACACTTCTTGTATATAATTCTCTACCATAATTGGCCTGACACCAATTGGTTTTTTATCCAGTATTACGTCGCTTAATGCTTGCATTGCAAGCTTGTGTTTGTGTTTAATTAACTGGCCAAAAGACGCCGCACTCTGAATCGTATTGTGTGCTGCAATATCGCCAATATGCGTTGAAAGCAATTCTTCGATGTCAATATTTAGACCCGCAAATAGCGCACTCATATTCTGAGCGATTTGTAGGTTACCTTCAAAATCAAGTTTATTCTCACGAATAAGTCGCGTAATGTTACTCGTGTCCTTTAGTTCATCGATAATGAACACAGACAAGCTTATAGCGCATCGATTATATTGGTTTGATTGTTTGCGTTCTGGTGCCACATCATAGCTCGAACCGCTCACAATAGAGTTAACCTCAATGCCTTTCGCATGAAAATTAAACACCAGTGGAAATGGCAACTCGTGCAGCTTTATTTCGCATTGCTTGGATATTAGTGGTTGCAACAGTAAATGGCTATCCTCATCAAGAGACAATATTTTATTGATAGCAATTTCAACGGCAGCGGTAATAACTTGAGCTTGATGCATTTAGAATTTAAACCCTCTATGCAGCGCTACAATACCGCCTGTTAAGTTGGTATAACTGGTTTGCTCGAAGCCCACGTCTTTCATCATAGCTTCAAGCGTTTCCTGATCGGGATGCATGCGGATAGATTCAGCTAAGTATTGATAACTATCAGCATCGTTCGCGACTAACTGCCCTATCTTTGGCAATAGATGAAACGAATAAGTATCATAAACTTTGCTTAGCACATCACTGGTAGGCTTTGAAAACTCTAATACTAATAGACGTCCACCTGGCTTGAGCACGCGGAAAATTGACGCTAGTGCATTCGACTTTTCCGTCACGTTACGCAAACCGAAAGCCATGGTAACTAAGTCAAAATGATTATCTGGAAACGGCAGTGCCTCTG
>JBLHOI010000086.1:0-7507 GCA_047621375.1 Glaciecola sp. | reverse complement strand
CAATAGTCAACACTCCGGCTGCAGAAAGTAAACCCCAATCAATGCCAGCGGCTCCAACTGTCCGTGTCATGATAGCTGCGATGGGTTTTGCATCAACCGATGTTAACGTTCTCGCAAATAACAACTCCACCCAAGAAAACATGAAGCAGAAGAATGCGGTTACACCAATTCCAGAGCGGATCATAGGTAGAAAAATTCGCAAAAAGAACCTGGGAAAACTGTAGCCATCGATGTACGCAGTTTCATCAATTTCTCTTGGCACACCTGACATAAACCCTTCCAAAATCCATACAGCAAGTGGCACCGTAAAAAGGCAATGTGCTAACGCTACCGCGATATGCGTATCGAATAAACCCACTGACGAATACAGCTGAAAAAATGGCAGTAAAAATACAGCTGGTGGTGCCATTCTGTTACTCAATAACCAGAAGAATAAATGTGAATCTCCAATAAAACGATAACGACTAAATGCATAAGCCGCAGGTAGGGCAACAACCAATGTTATGGCCATATTCATGCTCACATAAATCATTGAATTTACGTAACCCATGTACCAAGTTGAATCAGTAAAGATGGTGTGATAATTATCGAAGGTAAAACTCTGAGGCCATAACGTGAGGCCACCCAATATCTCTTCTGTTCCTTTGAACGACATAATCACTAACCAATATATGGGGATAAACAGAAACACTATGTATAAGCCCAAACCGAGTTTTTTTCGTAAACTATATTCCACTTCAGGCTCCTATTTGGCTTTATCTAGTTGGTTAATTGCAGTGAAGAATGCATAGCAAACAAGCAGTACAATGAGATAATAAATCAGGGAAAATGCAGCCGCGGGACCGATATCAAATTGTCCGATAGCCATTTGAGTCAACGCTTGGCTTAGGAAGGTTGTCGAGTTGCCAGGACCACCACCGGTTAACACGAACGGTTCGGTATAAATCATGAAACTATCCATAAACCTTAGTAACACACCAATCACCAAGACGCTTTTCAATCGTGGTAATTGTATATGTCTAAAAATCGCCCATTTTGATGCTCTATCGATGCGCGCGGCTTGGTAGAAAGCTTCGGGTATTGCGCGTAATCCGGAGTAACACAATAGCGCAATTAGCGGTGTCCAGTGCCAAACGTCCATTAGCAATACTGTTAGCCATGCTGCTGTGGGATCACTGGTGTAATTGTAATCAATACCTACCGCATTGACTGCGTAACCGAATAATCCGATGTCGGCTCGGCTGAATATCTGCCAAATAGTACCAACAACGTTCCACGGTATTAGCAGTGGGATAGCGACAAGGATCAGTGACACTGCCGCCATTCTACCTTTGGTTGGCATTACCAAGGCGATTAAAATTCCCAACGGTACTTCGATAGCAAGAACAGAGAATGAGAAAAAGAATTGTCTACCAAGTGAGTCGAGTAACGCCGGATTTCTCAGCATCTCCCGGTACCATTCAGCACCGACAAAGTAAGCTGTGTTTTGGTCAAATATATCCTGAACTGAATAGTTCACTACCGTCATAATGGGCACAATGGCCGAAAATGCGACAAGAATAAATACCGGCAATACTAAAAACCAAGCTTTATTATCTCTCACTTTGCGTTGCACTAGTCTGTCTCCTTTACTTCATCTTCTAGCTCTTCTGTATCAACAAGGTACTCGTCAGCATAAACTTTTAACCATTGCTCAGGAAAGCTGATGTAGGCTTTTTGAGTTGGTACGATCCTGTCTTCATGTATTCTGACTTTAATTACTTCGCCATCTAACTTCATAGTGATGATTTTGTAAGTGCCGAGGTCTTCGGTATGCACAACGTCGCATTCAAACGCACCCTCTGTTTTGTCATCCCATACATGGATAAATTCAGGTCGTATTCCTATTTTTATATTTGACGTCGTGATCGGTTCTAGCAGTGCTTGCATGTCGGAATTAAGTGACACCAAAGTGTTGTTGAATATCAAACCACCTGCGCTCTTTTTAGCCTCAATTAAATTCATACCAGGACTCCCAATAAAGTAGCCAACGAAAGCATGATTAGGTTTTTCGAAGAGCTCTCTAGGCGTGCCAAATTGTACGATTTGCCCGTCATACATCACCGCTATTTTATCAGCAAAGGTAGATGCTTCTAATTGATCATGGGTTACATACACCATGGTGATGTTGAACTGCTCATGTATTTGCTTAAGCTTGCGTCTGAGTTTCCACTTTAAGTGCGGATCAATGACGGTCAGTGGTTCATCAAATAAAATAGCTGATACATCACTTCTGACCAATCCTCGACCCATTGATACCTTTTGCTTTTCGTCAGCGGTGAGATTTTTGGCTTTATTTTTAAGCAGATCACTTAACTCAAGGACAGCTGCTATCTCAATAACTCGGCTATGGACTTTGTCCTCGGGCATCTTCATGTTACGCAATGGAAAAGCTAAGTTATCAAAAACTGTCATCGAATCGTAGACTACTGGAAACTGAAAAACTTGCGCAATATTGCGCTTCTCTGGCGGTATATTATTCATTTTTTTACCATCAAATAATACTTCACCATTTGAAGGGGAGAGCAAGCCAGAAATAATATTTAACAGCGTGCTTTTGCCGCAACCTGATGGTCCAAGCAAAGCGTAGGCACCGCCCTGATGCCATACATGGTTCATTTCACGAATGGCGTAATCATCCGGTGATGAGGGCTTTGATTTATAACTATGTGCCAAAGACTTTAGCCGTATTTCTGCCATGCTATGCACCTCCTCTTTGTAAAGCCGAAGGCACTTGTATTGTCTTACCATTTAAGTCAAACACAAAGAGTTTATGTGTCGGTAAATAGACTTTAACAAGCGCTTCAGTACGATAATCGTGTATGCCATTAAGCTGCACAATCAGTTCGAAGTGCTCATTGTGTAAATGCATATAAGTTTCTGAACCGCTTATTTCAGCTAGCTCAACCGTCATATTGAGTTCAAGATCATCATCGTTATTAGGTGCTAGGCCGATATGACTTGGTAACACGCCAAACACATACTCGCCGTTTGGTAAGCCTTTAAGCTCTGCGCCAAGGGCGAAATGGATGCTGTTTTCTAGCGATACTTCACTATCAGTGACGCGTCCTTTAATTAGGTTAATAGCCGGTTCACTATACAGAGAAGCTGCTTCCATCGTATCAGGGTGGCGGTAGATATGTGTTGCCGGGCCAGTTTGTATGACTCTTCCTTCATGCAGCAATGTGGTGTTACCCCCTAGTGCCATTGCCTCATGAGGCTCAGTAGTTGCGTAAATAGCAATTGCATTTCGCTCTTTAAACAATCCTCTTAACTCGGCTCTCAATTCTTCGCGTAATTTATAATCTAAGTTCACCAATGGTTCATCAAACAGTATAATACTGGCATCTTTTACTAATGCTCTTGCCATTGACGTACGTTGCTGCTGACCACCGGATAGTTCAAGCGGGTAGCGGTCTAGGAACGGCTCAATTTGAAGTATTGCTGCGGTTTCCTGCACACGTTTTGCAATTTCACTGTCTTTTACTTTAGCAATACGCAGTGGTGAGGCAATATTTTCCCTGACGGTTAGGTTCGGGTAGTTCACAAACTGCTGATATACCATGGCAACATTTCTTTCTTGAACTTTTACATTAGTTACGTCTCTGCCATGTAAAATGAGTTTTCCGTTAGTTGGTTTATCCAAGCCCGCGATTAACCTCATTAAGGTCGTCTTCCCTGCTAATGTTCGCCCTAGTAAAACATTAAATGAGCCACTTTCCAGTGTGAGATTGATATTACTTAGAAAAGAATCACCGTTAACTGTGTGGTTTATATTATCTAAAACTAGCGACATCGCTTACAAGGCTCCCTAAAAAATGGCCGATAAAGAAAATAATTGGCGACCAATGTTACTAATATGTTGCTCAAAGGAAAACACTAGAACATACAAAGAACAAGCATTAAGTGTGCTAAACCGTCTTATTTTTCGAAATAAAGGGGTAATTATTCTGAGTCGCACGCAATGTGTATCGACTAAGCGCAATAATAATAAGTGAAAAATTGCACAAAAGAATTAGTTACGGAGTGTCATTACCAAGGTAAAAGGCAAAGTAATATAAAATGCCGCAAAACCGTGGTTCAACAGGTCGCTGAAATGAACAAATAGTAGCGACTGAATTGCTAATGCCACTTCGATTTAAGAGCGATATCGACGATAAGTGCTTGGCGACACGCCTGTCCAATGTTTGAACGCGCGAGAGAATGTTGCAAGTTCCGTAAAACCGATAGCTAAGCCTATTTCAGCAATCGTTAATTCATCCTGTTCGAAAAGATTGATTGCCTTGTCTCTTCGCATGTTGTCTTTTAATTTTTGAAAGCGGCAGCCTTCTGCTATCAATTTGCGCCGCAATGTTCTGGTACTCATATTAAGAGTCGACGCGACACTGTCTAAATGTGTCTCTTTCTCCAACACCGCGCTTTCTAATACGCGAATGACTTTGGCACTATAAGTATCGTGATAGGACTGTTTTCTAAACCACTGTAACGGCGCTTGGTCAAGATACTGACGTAAACTATCAGCATTTTGTGCGACGGGAAAACGTAAATATTTAGCGTCGAATAAAAGTCCGTTTTTTTTATGTTCAAACTCACATCGACACGGAAACATCAAACGATATTCTTCATGGTGATCGGGTCGAGTATATTGTACACACACTTTATTCAATGGAATAAGCTCGCCTATTAGCCAACTTGAAAATCGATGAAAGATTAATAATAAAAGTTCAGTTAATAAACTATTTGGCGTGCTATCTATTCGTTTTTTTTGAAAATTAAGATTCAAAGAACAAAACACATGAGTCCCATTTCTTTTTATCTCAAATTGAAGTTGATCACCAGTTAGATGATAAAAGTCACTCGTGTCCATCAACACTTCTTCAAGCGTTTTGCATCTGATCAAGCGCCCAGCCAACAAAGCAAACATACCTCTCTTTACTTTTTGCTCGGTGAGTCCTAAAAATTCATCGCCATTTATGCGCCAGCAACTGTCTATAATGCTGGCTAATTGCGCCGGTGACACGCGAGATTTCAGTTGTTGTAATTGCACAGAGGTGAGACCCGCTTTAGCTAATATATGTTGTTCATTCGCTCCTTGGTACACCATATTGTTTATATGTGTTCGCGCAAAATAACTCGCGATTGTATGGTGATTAGTGGGCTTATTCTCAATTTGCATAGTTGTCCGATTATAACAATTTACGTAATTTAACGACTAAATATAAAGTAAATTTAACATTACGATGTCCGTTTATGTTAAATACTTGACTCAAATCATCATTGCTTGTCCATCCGGATATGTCAATAATTAGGAAAGAATTTAGACTAACAATATTTATATAATACAGGCTTCCTATGTCCACTATCCAAGATACAAGCAACGAAGAGATTGAAATGTTTCGCGATATGGTTTTGCGCTTTTTAGAGCAAGAAGTATCACCCCATTATGATGAATGGGAAAAGCAGCACAAAATGCCCAGAGAAATGTGGAATACACTGGGAAGTGCTGGCATGTTGTTGGTCGATTTTCCTGAACAATATGGCGCTGCTGGCGCAAGCTTTGACGTATGTCAGATGATTCAAGAAGAAATGTGCCGCATGAACTTTCATGCATTAGCCACCGGCTACAATATTCATTCAAATATCGTTGCGCCGTACATCTTAAATATTGGAAATCAGCAGCAGAAAGACCGTTGGTTGCCGGCAATGGTGACGGGTGAAGTATTAACGGCCTTGGCTATGACTGAACCCGGCGCTGGTAGTGATGTTGCCGGTATGCGCACCAATGCTGTAAAAGACGGCGATGACTACATATTGAATGGCTCTAAAACATTCATTACCAATGGCAATACTGCAAATATGATCATTGTGTGTGCCAAAACAGACACTACTTTAGGCGCCAAAGGTATTTCACTGTTTTTAGTAGATACCAGCCTACCCGGCTTCTCTACCGGCAAACCGATTGAGAAAATTGGCCAACACAGCAGTGATACCGCCGAATTATTTTTTGAAAATATGCGTATACCGGCAGATGCCTTGCTTGGTCAAGAAGGTCAAGGCTTTGTGTATTTAATGCAAGAACTACCCCGTGAGCGTCTAGGTTGTGCAGTGCAAGCAATTGGTCATGCTCAAGGGGCACTGGATATTACCTGTGACTATGTAAAAGACCGTAAAGCCTTTGGTCAAAGTATTTCCCAGTTTCAAAATACGCGTTTTAAATTAGCCCAATGCCAAACTGAACTAGAGATGTGCCGCGCTCTTTTAGAAAAGCACATGAATAAGTATAAACATGAGGAAATGACCGTAACCGATGCGGCCATGCTGAAATTGGCGGCCACAGAAATGCAGCTGACGATGGTGAACGAGTGTCTGCAATTATTTGGCGGATACGGTTACACCGAAGAGTATGCAATTTCTCGATTTTATCGCGATGCTCGTATTCAAACAATTTATGCTGGCAGTTCCGAAATAATGAAAGAAGTGATTGCTCGAGGAATATTAGGTAGATAATCGTCTACCTATCGCTTTGTATTAGCAAAAATAAACGAAAACCTTTGACCAAATATTACTGGAGTTTTTATGCCTATACCTGCTCAATTCGAGAATCGCCTACGTATTCCCCTCGTCGCCTCACCTATGTTCATTGCTAGTGGTTTAGCATTAGTTATTGAGACCTGTAAAGCCGGCGTAGTAGGCACTTTCCCAGCCCTGAATCAAAGAAGTAGTGACGGCTTTGAAGAGTGGCTGATCGAAATTGAAACCACTTTATCTGAATGGGAAAAACAAACCGGTAAAAAGGCAGCACCTTTTGGCGTTAACTTGATTGTGCATAAAAGTAACCCCCGTTGGCAAGCCGATTTGGCGCTTTGTGTGAAACATAAAGTCCCCCTAATAATTACCTCGCTAGGGGCAGTCGCCGACTTAGTCAGTGATGTGCATAGTTATGGAGGTTTAGTGTTTCATGATGTTGTTAATGCACGTCATGCTCAAAAAGCAGCAGAGGCTGGCGTTGACGGTATTATTGCAGTTTGTAATGGTGCCGGCGGTCATGCAGGCTCCATCAATCCGTTTGCACTGGTGTCAGAAATCAGGCGTTTTTTCGATAAAACGATATTGCTAGCAGGTAGTCTATCGCATGGAAGGGATATAGCAGCCGCACAAATGATGGGAGCTGATATGGCCTATATGGGAACGCGATTTCTTGCCACCGTAGAGGCTAATATCGCCACTGATTATCAAGACATGATCATTAATAGTAGTGCCAGCGATATTTTATATACACCAAAAATATCGGGGGTTAATGCCAACTTTATTCGCCAAAGCATCATGGATGCGGGTATCGACCCGAGCGACCTCACACCAAAGGCCGAACTCGATTTTGGTGCTGAACTAGATATAGAAGACAAACCAGATGCAAGTGATAAAAAAGCATGGCGCGATATTTGGTCAGCAGGTCAGGGCGTAGGCTCAA